>CALUSZ010000062.1 GCA_944323495.1 Candidatus Gastranaerophilales bacterium | reverse complement strand
ATTATAGATGAAGATTTTAATGCTGTAATTTCTAATCTTGAATATTTGTTAGAAGTTGAGATGCAGGAACAGGCTGCACAAGAGGTTCCTATGCAGACAGCTTCTATTGCTTCAATTGCTGCGGCGGATTTGGCGCAGGATAAGCTTTCTGCTTATCAGGAAGAAATTAATTTTGCATTTAATAATTGTTTTGAAATTATTGACAGTATAGTGCCAGAGGAAGAATCGCAGGATATTGTCATTTTAAAAGAAGAAGTACAGAAGATTTATGAGTTTTTCAAGGATACTAATCTTTATGAGGTAAAAAGTGAATTAGAAAATATCTTAACTAAAATAGATTTTGTTATGAATGCAACCAATACGCTTACTATAAGCGAGATATTGGAGTTAAGAAATGCTCTAAGCTCTGTTGCGGCAAAGTATAACACTACCTGTATTGAAACAGAAAATACAGGCCTGTCATTCTTTGATGTTGCAGAAAAGATTAATATGCTTCAGGGAAGCAGTGTTTATACAAAGGAAATCAAAGAGGATATTTTAAAATTAAAAGAAAACATTGATGATAATAATATTCTTGAAATTGTCAATATGATTCTTGATATCCTGGATTTTATATTAGAGAATTCGGTACAGCTTGAAGAGCAGATGATGCTCACATTAAAAAGTGCAGTTGAATATTGTGCTTCTCCAAGTGAAAGCATTGACAGCGACTTAATTGTACAGCAGCTTGAGATTATGAAACAGCTTCTTGAGCTGAATTATAAGAAGGATACCGGAGTAAGCGAGATAAAGAGCTTATCCACACAGACTTCAACGGGCGGGGGCAAATCATCTTCGTCAACAGAGATTAAGACACTGCATGTTAATGCGCAGAAACTTGATTTGCTTGTTAATCAGCTTGGTGAGTTGATTATTACAAAGATTAAGAATGAAAAAAATCTGGAAAAGATTGATAATATTAAAAATGTTAATGAAAACTGCCAGAAAGATTTATTAAAGACTTCCAATTATTTGAGATATTATAATAGAAAATACCTGCAATCCGGCGCAACCGAACAATACACAAGCGCTTTTGTAAAACAGGTTTTCTCGCTTCTATCAGATATTACGCAGAATGTTTCCAGAACAATATATGATTTAAACTCGCTTTACCGCTCATCAAAAGAAGACGATATGAAAATGCGTCTTATAATAGATGAGATGGAATCTATGGTCAAAAATATCCGTGTGCTTCCAATCTCTACCGTATTTAATTCTTTCTCAAGAATGGTAAGAGATATCGCCAATGAAAAAGGAAAAGACATTGATTTTGAAATCGAAGGTAAGGATACCTGTGCTGATAAAAAGATCATTGAAGAGATTAAAACACCATTAATTCATATTTTACGAAATGCAATAGACCATGGTATAGAATCAAAAGAAGAACGTATTGCAAACGGCAAAAATCCTGTAGGCCGCATACTTTTATCAGCTAAGCAGGATGATAATAAAGTTATTATAGAGGTTGTAGATGACGGACACGGATTTAACCTGGAAAAAATCAAAGAGAGAGCTGTCTCAAGAGGGTTTTTAACACAGGAAGATATTGATTCTATGACTGATGAGGCCATTATGAATATTATCTTCTGGCCGGGCTTTACAACAGGAGATTCTATCACCAGTATTTCAGGACGCGGAATCGGACTGGATGTTGTTAAGACTAAGATTTCACAGCTCAATGGTAAAGTAAAAGTAATTTCGGAATTCGGCAAGGGAAGCTGCGTACGTATAGAAATCCCTGTTACTTTGACTACATTAAGAGTATTCCTTGTAAAAATTTCGGAACAGATTTTTGCAATACCTATACAGGTAATTACAACCTTTATTTTGAAGAATCAAAACGAAATAAAGACCAATAATGGGCTACGCTCTATTGCATATAATAATAATATTATCCCGCTATATTACCTATCGGATATCCTGCAGCTCAAACCGGTTCCGCGCGGAGAAAAAGAGACGATTTTAATTTTAGAAGCTGATGATAAAACAATAGGGCTTGTTGTTGATAAGCTTCTGGGGGATCAGGATATTCTCCAGAAAAAACTTTCTCCGCCTCTATATAAGGTCAAAAACATATCAGGCATTACTAACCTCGCCTCGGGTGAACTGTGCTTAATCCTGAACATGCAGGATATTATGCATTATGACTTTAATAAAGCAGTCTCATCTTCTGCCCAGCCTCCGGCTCTTCCTAATGACATAATTTCATACAAACGAATTCTTATAGTAGATGACTCAATCACTACAAGAACCATGGTTAAAAATATTCTTATGAACATAGGTTACAGTGTTGATGCAGTATTAGATGCACAGGAAGCCCTGGTTAAATTAAAATTAAACCACTATGATTTAATCCTTACGGACTTAACAATGCCCAAAATCGACGGCTATGAATTCATTGAGCGTTTGAAGAATGACGAGATGTATGCGGACATTCCAATAATTGTTATGAGCTCGCTTCCTGAAAAAACAGCACTAAAACGTCTTGCCCAGTTTAATATTGAATACTATATACCAAAAGACAACTTTGATCAGGTTGAATTCTTACATCAAGTTAAAAGGATTTTAACTAAATATCACAATGCTTAGTGTTTAAAAACCTTGCAACCGGTTCCGGCACAAAGCCTTTAATATCACCTTTATTTAAAAGAATCTCTCTCACACAAGATGATGAAATAAAATTGTATTCCGGTTTTGTAATGAGAAAAACTGTTTTTATACTGTCATACAATGCGTGATTAGTTTGCGACAGTTGGAGTTCATATTCAAAGTCAAAAGAAGTTCTTAACCCTCTTAGCAGAACCGAAGCGCCTCGCTTTTTAGCATACTCTACCGTCAAACCCTGAAAGCAGTCTACTTCAACATTTTTAATATCTTTTATACTTTCCTGAATAAGCTCTACTCTTGTGCTTATCGGCAAAAATCCATCTTTATCAGCATTATAGGCAACTGCAATAATAACCTTATCAAAAATTTCTGCACCGCTTTTTAAAATATCAATATGTCCGTTTGTGATCGGGTCAAAACTGCCCGGATAAATTGCAATAGTCATTTGGTCTCCTTGTGGGAGTTATTATATCACAAAAAAAGTTTGTTTATGCTAAAATCAGAAAAAAATAAGGGGAGAATATATGTCAATTATCATAATGATTTTGTTATTGAGTTTATTGATTTTAGTTCACGAGGCCGGGCATTTTCTTGCGGCGCGTGCTTTTGGAATAAAAGTTGATAAGTTTGGTTTCGGGCTTCCTGTAGGGCCTACTTTATACAGAGGCAAAGTTGGGGATGTCGAAATACTTGTTCACGCATTTTTACTTGGAGGATATGTATCATTTCCTGATGATGACAAGGACTGCGAGCTTCCGGAAGATTCACCGGAAAGATTTGTCAACAAACCGGTCTGGCAGAGAGCTGTTGTAGTTTCAGCGGGTGTTATAGCGAATGTTATCTGTGCGGTTGCTCTTGTAATGCTTGTGGCTGTTGTATCACATAAACTGCCTTCCGGAAATTATAAGATTTTTGCCGCAAGCATAAGCGCGCCTAAAGAGGCAAGTATTTGGAAATCCGGTATCAAGGAAGGGGATAGGATTCTAAAAGTTAACGGCTGCGAGATTAATAATGTATATTCTTTTGTAACCCTTGTTAAAAATAGTGCAAAATCTGTCGGGATAATTTCACAATCAACTGTAGACAGGAATTTTGCAAAGCTGAAAGAATTAAATCCGGGGCTTTCAAAAGATGAAATTATACCTTCCGGTATTGCAATAAGACTTCCTGAGGATTTGGATAAGGATATTATAACAATGGATAAGTATGCTCTAAAGGGAGCAAAATACTTTAAGCGTGAGGGGATAACGTTTGATGAGCGGCTTAAGCCTCTGGCAGAAGAGCTTGACGGCAAAAGTGTTTATACCTCTGATGGCAAATATACAATGTATGAAGTAGCTCTGACTCTTTCAAACGGTGTTCATCCTATAAATATAACGGTAGAACGCGGAGGAAAAACTATTGAGCTTAATCCGGTTTATCCTGATGAAAAAGGCGTTATTGGAATCGGCCTGAGTGCACAGCAGACAATGATAGAGACCAGAACTCTTCCTGCAATTATTAAGGGCAGCTGTGTTTATCTGTGGGATAATACGTATCTTATGATGTATTCTTTAGGCCAGCTGTTTACCGGAAACATTCCTCTTAAGGATATGCACGGTGTGGTTGCGATTACCAAAATCGGCGGTGATATGATTGAAAAGAGCGGAAAATCTTCCGGAATTCTTCTTGCGGCATTAATTTCAATGAACCTTGCAATATTAAACATTCTGCCTATTCCGGCTTTAGACGGCGGGCATTTGTTATTTTTGTTTGCAGAAAAGATTATGGGTAAGCCGCTTGACGAAAAAGTTATTGAGATGATATCTTCTATATTTTTCTCACTGCTTATCATACTGATGATATTAGTAGTCTTTAATGATATCACTTTACTTGTGGGTAAGTAGGGCCGGCTTTAAGAAAATTTAGATAATTGTCTAATTGCAAGTGCAGTAAATTTTGTTAATAATCCGAGTATGAGAATAATAATCATAGGCGGAGTTGCTGCAGGCGCTAAAGCTGCAGCAAAGGCAAAGAGAATGCTTCCTGATGCGGAAGTTCATATTTATACAAAAGATACTCATGTATCATACTCTTCCTGCGGGATTCCTTATTATATTGCGGGTGATTTTGAAGATTGGCATAAGCTCGTGGTGAGAACGGTTGAAGAGTTTGAAAAGAGCGGAATTAATATTCATACCGAGCATGTTGTGACAAAGATTCTGCCTGCGGATAAAAAAATCCTTGTAAAAAATCAAAAAGGCGGTCTGTGCGAGTTTGTTGAGTATGATAAGCTTATTATCGCAACCGGTTCCGTGCCATTTATTCCTGAGATAAAAAATCGGGATTTAAAGAATGTATTTAAGGTAAGAACATTAGAGGACGGGATTAATATAAAAGAGACGATGCTAAGCTCTCAAAATATTACGATTATAGGGGGCGGTTATATTGCAATTGAGCTTATTGAAGCATTTGTTAAAAACAATAAAAACGTGACTCTTATTGAGCAGTCTCCTTTTATTTTATCAGTATTTGATGAAGATATATCTTCTCTTATTCAAACATACATTCTGGAAAATTCAAATAATCTGGTTAAGATAATAAATGAAGATATAGTAACAGAATTTGTCGGTGAAGAAACAATTCATGGGATTTTAACATCAAAGGGAATGGGGTTTGAAACTGACATGGTGATAATCGCAGCCGGAGTTCGTCCTGTAGTTGATATAGCCGAGGAGGCGGGTATTGAACTCGGAGTGACAGGTGCAATAAAAGTCAACAGCCGAATGCAGACTAATATCGCGGATATCTATGCTTGCGGTGATTGCGTAGAGAAAATTAACATGGTCTCAAATTCTCCTGTCTGGGTGCCCCTCGGCTCTACAGCGAACAAAGAAGGGCGTGTTGCTGCAATAAATGCCTGCGGCGGTGTGGAAGATTTTGAGGGAATTTTGGGTTCTGCTGTTTTAAGGTATCATACACTTAATATCTCGATGACCGGCTTAACTGAAAAGCAGGCCCGGAAGTTAGGATATGATGCTGTTTCAGTAGTGATTACAAAACGGGATAAAGCCGGCTATATGCCGGAAGTGCAGAATGTTACGCTTAAACTCATTGCTGACAGGCGTACGCATAAAGTCTTAGGCGCGCAGGCAATCGGCTGCGGTGATGCTGATAAGAGGGTTAATACGGTATCAATGGGGCTGACAAGCGCAATGAAAGTGGAAGATTTACTTGATGTGGACTTAACCTACGCTCCTCCGTTTTCTACAAGTATTGATATATTGATATCTGCAGCAAGGATTCTGAAATCGAAGTTAAACTAAAAGAATCTCTTTTGTGCATTCTAAAGCAATATCGCTTACAAAATCCATATCATTTTCTTCAATAATCAAAGGCGGATTAAAATAGATTACATCACCCAGAGGACGCAGGAGGACGCCTTTGTCCAGCGCTTTTTTGTAAATTTGATAACCGGTTCTCTTCCTGTAATCTAACGGCTCTTTTGTTTCTTTACTCTTAACAAGTTCTATTGCGTTTATTAAACCGATAGAGCGGACTTCGCCGACATTTTCCAGAGGAAGAAATTTTTCTTTTATTATCTTATTGAAATAAAGTGCTCTCTTATTAGCCTTTTCAATAATATTTTCATCTCTTAAAATATTTAAGACTTCAATTGCAGCCGAGCAGGCAAGCGGGTTTCCTGCATATGTGTGGGAATGCATAAACGCCTTTCCTTTAAGATAATCGTCATAAAACGCATCATAAATTTCCTGCGTCGTAATTGCAATTGACATGGGCATATACCCTCCTGTCAGGCCTTTAGAAAGACACATAATATCAGGGCTTACTCCGGCATGGTTAAATGCAAACATTTTTCCTGTTCTTCCGTATCCTGTGGCGATTTCGTCCGCAATCAGATGAACATTGTATTTATCGCATAATTCTCTTAATTTCTTAAGATATAGAGGCGGATAAATTTTCATTCCGGCAGAACCCTGCAGCAGCGGCTCTACAATAATAGCAGCAGTCTCTGCACCATATTTTTCAAACGTTTTTTCTGCATTTTTGAAACACTCGCAATTACAATTATCTCTGCATTTTTGGTATGGACACCTATAGCAGTCAGGCCCCTCAATCCTTACTACATCTAAAAGTATCGGTTTATATAATTCCGAATACAAATCTACTCCGCCGACAGAGAGCGCTCCTATGGTTTCGCCGTGGTATGCATCAGTAAGCGCCATAAAGCGTTTTTTCTCAGGGTGTCCGCTCTGGTAATGATACTGAAAACTCATTTTCAATGCCATTTCTACGGCGGCTGAGCCGTTGTCCGCAAAATTGAATTTGCACAACCCCTCCGGCAAAACTTTCATTAATTCCTGACAAAGATTTATGGCAGGTTTGTGGGTAAAGTTTGCAAAAATAACGTGCTCTAAAGAGTCAAGCTGTTTTTTTATTGCAGAATTAATCCTCGGATTTGCATGCCCTAAAAGATTACACCACCAGGAACTTATAACATCTTTGTAGCACTTTCCGTTTATATCGTATAAGTTTATTCCTTCTCCCCGTTCAATTACTATAGGCGGAAGTGTTTCATAATCTTTCATCTGTGAGCAGGGGTGCCAAATGTATTTCAAATCCTCTTTTTGCCAGTCCATAATACCTCCAAAAGCTCTATGTCTTTTTGATTTTTTTCTACCTCTGCAACAACCCTTATTCCGGTTAAATACTCTATCTGCTCTAAATTATCCTGATGCATAAAATTATCCCGCTCAAAATTGTTGAGGATAATTCCTCTAATCTCGATTCCGTTATTTTTTGCGTATTCTGCAGTAAGCAGAACAGAATTAATTGTTCCGAGTCCTGCATCTGCAACGATAACAACAGGTGCTTCCAGCTCCTTGATTAAATCTTTGAGCAGATACTTTTCTCCATTTTGCAGTCTCAAAGGACAGGTAATCCCTCCTGCACCTTCTGTCAGTATATAATCAAATTTTTTTTCAAGATTCTTATAATGTTTTATAATTTTAGAGCTGTCAATGCAATCTCCCGCTCTGACACTTGCAAGATGCGGCGAAACAGCCTCTTTCCACCAGTAAGTTACACACTCTTCCGGCTTGACAGGTATCCGTGCTGTGCTGACAACGAAATTTGCATCGCTCTTAATTAATTTTTCGCCATCTGCTTCAACTCCGCTCAATACAGGTTTAAAATAACCGCAATTAAATCCCTCTTCCCGCATTTTTTTTACGATAAGAGCTGAAATATATGTTTTGCCGATATCGGTACCGGTGGCTGTAATAAACAGATTCTTATTCATACAGCCTAATTTTAGCACTAACTGTTATATATGTATAGTTTTTGCTTTAAATATTCTGTGCTGCAATTGCTTTATAGAAGCTTATATAATCTATCATGCAGTCAAATTCGCTCGCGTAAACCATTTTGTTTACTGAAAGCAAATTCTCTTCCATCTGGTTCAAATCAAGTTTAGCAATTGTTCCCTGTGCATATTTGCATTTTGAAAGCTCAAAATCTTTCTTTTCTAAATCCTGAATTTTCTTCTGTCTTGCCAGTTTTTCCTTATCTTTGTTAACGGAAACAAGCGAATCATTAACTTCCTGCATAGAAGTTAAATTAACTTTTTCGTAATTTTTAAGGCTTTTTTCGTAGGCAATCTTTTTAGCTTTCAAGTTAGCCTTAAGTTTTCCGCCCATAAACAACGGCTGAATTATATTGCCTCCAAATCCCCATAACATATTTGAAGTTGTGAATAAGCTTTCAAAATGTTTTGCATTAAATAAAACGCCGCCTCCTAAACTCAATGTCGGAAGCATCTCTTTTCTTGCCACCTTAACATCAATTCCCGCTTTTTCAAGCATCTTTTCTGCCTTCATAAAATCAGGACGTTTCATGATTACGTCAGAATTAACATATTCAGGAATAACGCCTGAAAATGCAAGCTTGCGGTAATCAGCCCTTTTATATTCTTCAATATTATTAGGGCTGTCACCTGTTAGTACCGCAAGTTGATGAAGAAGCTTGGTTCTCTCTTTTTGTAAATCTGTCAAATCTGCAACGCCTGATATATAAGACTGATTAGCCTTAACTAAATCAGAAGTTGAAACTACACCCTCTGCGTTTGCGACTGACATAATTTCAAAAATCTCTTTTCTTAAATCAACAATATCTTCTTGCAAATCAATCATTGCATCTAATTTAACTATATTGACATAAGTGCTTCCGACTGATGAAGCAATTGAAATGTACGCTGATTGTTCATCTAAAATAGAAGCTTCATAAAGTTTTCTTACCGCTGTAGTTTTGTTGTGGTTTTTGCCGAATAAATCCAATTCATAGTTTGCAATAATCGGCAGCATAAAACCTCCTCCTGAAGGCCCTATAAACTTACCGTATCCTGGCATGAATCCTGCCTGCAATGTCGGAAGCTCGCCGGCTCTCTGCATAACAACATTTTGGTAATATTCATCAATCGTTAATCTTGCCATCTTCAAATCTTTGTTATTTTCAACGGCTTTAATAATATAAGCGTTTAAGATATCATCATTAAACTGCTGCCACCATGGCATATTGACGTATTCATATTTGTTTTTTTGCGGAATGATTTTATCAGATTTTTTCTCTTTTTTCTTATTCTTATCTACATTCTCTTGTGCGCCTGCTGATAAAACAGTTTTTTCAGCCGCAACTACCGGAATAACATTTCCAATCCCTAATGATAATAATATAGCTATCGTTAAAAACTTCTTCATTTCTTTTTTCTCCCAAGGTACTTGATTTTTTATGACAACAATGATAACATAATTATGTTGCATTTGCAACATGTTGTAAAAAAAACATACTTTAAACAGGGGATTGACAAAATTGCAGGAACATTATACTGATAATATTTTTTATCAAATAGAGTTAACCGCAAGGTATTGCAAACTTTTAGGACAGCAGGTATTTGAAAAATTTAACGCGGGAATTTCTGTTGAAGAGTTTTCGGTTCTAGATGTGCTATTATGTAATCCTACAATGTGCCAGAGAGATTTAGCAAAATTAATACTCAAAGATAGGGCAAATACGGGGAAATTATTGGACGCATTAGAAAAGAAAGGGTTTATTACACGTAAGCTCTCTATAAAAAATAACCGTCCGGTTAAGATAGTAGAAATCACAAAAGCAGGAATAAAGAAAACAGAAGAAGCTACTGAAAAAATTAAACCGCATTTTGTTCTTGTTAAAGAAAAAATTAATAACAGTGATATTGCAAAGGTTGGAGATTTGCTTAAAGATTTAAGAAATGTATTAAAAGAGACATTAGAAATACAAATATAAATAGAAAAGGTGAAGTAATGAGTGAAGAAAATAAACTAGAAGAAGAAAATACGAGGAAACTTCCTGTAAAAAAACGTTATATAGTTGCATTTTTAGCAACAATCGGTATAATTACTGCCGGATACTTTATATACGAATATTTAGGCTGTCAGTCAACTGATGATGCTTATGTAGAAACAACTACCGTTTCTGTTTCTCCGAAAGTTTCCGGCCAGATTGTTAAAGTGCTTGTAGAAGATAACCAGCCTGTTAAGGCAGGACAGGTTGTTGCAGTAATTGATAAAGTAGATTATCAGGTAAAACTTGATCAAGCAACAGCAGCGTATGAGCGTGCTCTGTTGGATCAGGAAAATGCGCATGCAGATTTGAATGCTGCAAATTCTGAAATTGAACTTGCTAAAAAAGATGTTGAAAGATACGAAAACCTTTATGCGGCAGGAGCTGTCTCAAAACAAACTCTGGACAGGGCAAGAACTGATTTAGAAAGCAAGCAGGCAAAACAGACTTCTGCCGAGCAGTCAATTTTTTCTAAGGATCCTTCAAGAAATGCAAAAGTTGCTGATGCTGATTTGAACGTATTAAAGGCTCAAAAACGCGCAGCAGAATTGGCTTTAGAATACACAGATATTTTAGCACCGATTGACGGTACTGTTTCTAATAAAAAAGTTGAAGTAGGTATGATGGTTCAGCCGGGTTCACCTTTGTTTGTAATAGTACCGCATGATGTATGGGTTGTTGCAAATTATAAAGAAACACAGCTTACTAAAATGAAAGAAGGCATGGACGTTGATATCAAAATTGACACTTATCCTGATAAAGTTTTCAAAGGAAAAGTTGACAGTATCCAGAGAAGTTCAGGTGCTAAAGCAAGCTTGTTCCCGCCTGAAAACGCAGTCGGATCTTTTGTAAAAATTGTACAGAGAATTCCGGTAAAAATTGTGTTTACAGAAAAGATTGACCCTAAGGAATATTCAATAATACCGGGTATGTCGGTTGTTCCTAAGGTTAAAATAAGAGAGTTTTATAAAAATCATAAATAAATTTTCATTCAGTATTACGACTCTGCGGTTCGTGAGGTTTTCCTCCCGAACCTTTTTATTTTTTGTATAATATTTTTATGCAGATTTATTCTAATAAGGTGTTTGAAAATCCTATAGAGATTGTTGATGTAAGAGGCGATTTAGAGGCCGGAATCAGAAGGGTGGAGGAGTTAAGGAAAAAGTATTTTCTTCTCGGATATATTACTTATGAAGCTATTTTGACAGAAAACGGTATAGAGATTTTCAGGAATTTTTTGAATATTTAAATGCGGGGTTATTTTAAACTCAAATATTCTTTGCCGAGTTTTTTGTTTGCAATATCAATAATTTTTTCTGCTAATTCTGCATAAACACGTCGGGAAAAATGATTAATGCATTCTATATAATCCTCATCATTTTTTATAAAATCAGTCAGTTCTATGAATTCCATTTGGTTTTTGAAATTCTCTCTAACGGCGTAATTTAGGATTTTATGCCTCTCAGCCATATTTTCGTATCCTGCAAGGGTCTTATCGGTCGGAATTTCGCTTCCCAGAATTAAAACTATATCCGCTTTTGTATTGTCTTTTATATATTTTAAATTTTTTATAACCGTATCTACAGGCGGGTTTCCTGCAAAAACATAATCTTTTTTAAATTCTTTCAGCATCATTATATTCATTGCTCTAGCCTCAGCCGGAATTGGAGCAAGTATCTTTTCCCAATTGTTTTCATCAGTTATGTCGCAGTCTGCATAACCGAACATTGCATAGCTTCCGTCTGATTTGTTTATATAAAGTCCGCTGTGGGTTACTGTTAAAAGGCTTAAGAATATAAGATTATATTTCTTATCAAAAAATCCACTCTTAAATTCGTCCTGATTAGGGAATGGAAAGCGTCTGCTTAAATCTGCAAGTTTCTCTTTAGAAAACTTATGCGTCTGCTCGATAAAGGCAGTATGTGTATGCGCTAAAATATAAACAAGTGATTTGTTCCAATACGGGAATTCAGTGTCAATGTTACAGTCGGAATTAATATAGCTTAGGGAAGAATACAAATCACAGGGGCCTTTAAATAGAATATTTATATTATTTTTTTCCTTAGGTTTACTGTTTTCTATTCTCAAATCCTCTTCAACCCTTATCCAATCAGGTTTCCCTTCCAATTTTGAAGCGACTTCGCCCTGAATCTCAAGCTCCGGTGATTCGAGATAAGAATAAACAAACTGTTCGATTCCCATATTCATAATCCTGCAGGAGAAAAGAAAATGAACGAGCTTGTTATTTTTCTTATCCAGTGAATAAAATCCGCAAATCCCGTAATTTCCATATTTATCTTCTGCAATAATATACGAAGAATCCGTATTTTTTATTGTATCTTCTATATTTTCGTCTCTGAATTTAGTGAAATTTAATTGATTTGTACGGCTTATTAATTTTTTTATTCTATCAATATTTTCTAAACAATCATTTTTGAAACAAATCCTTATATCACTTTCTCTTAAAAATTCCTCATTAGAGATTTCTTTTTGAGCTAAAGCCTTTGTCTCAAGTATTTTATATTGTTTTAACCTCGTGTGTTCAAAATCGTAATCATTAACAAGGTATAATTCTTCCATCATTTTAGGGATTTGTTCTACTGTCGCCGTCATAATATCAGGAGAATAAAACTTAACCTCACCTATATTAGAACTGTTATCGTCAATAAAAATTACATTCTCTGCCCGAAGGTTCATACCTTTGATGATACTCTTAACTCTCTCACCCTTAGGAAGCCAGTTAATAGACGGAAATACAAATAAATCCCAAAATTTTTGATACCCGCGATTTAAGAATTCTTCTTTTACCCTGTCTGTTCCTTCATTTTTCGAACAGATAGAGTTCATAATTCCTTTTGTAACAAGCTCTTCAATAAAGCTCAAAATCTCCGGCTTGAATTCAACCCCGCCTTCGCTTAATGTTCCGCTCCAGAGAGTCTCGTCCAAATCCCAGATGATGAGCTTAGCCTTTGTTATATCGTAATCTTTTTTCATTTCGTCAGTTGATTAGCAGTCATGGTACAAACAGACCTGTCTTGAAGATATTTGTTCCACGCTTTTACGACAGGATTATCCTGAACAGCTGAAATGCTTGACGTATCAACTTTTTCATTAGAATATTTTTGTACTACAGCATACGCCTGCATAACTGATACAAGTTCGTCAATCTGTGCTCTTGAAAGCTTACAGGTTATGCAAGAATCAACTCCTGAAAATTGCACCTTTTCCTGATAAACGCACTTATCGCCTTCCCAGCCTAAGATTTTCTTATTAGAAGTTACATTCATACCCTCTGTATTAACAGTTCCGCTCTCTGAATATGAAGAACAATTCTTCAGAGCATTCATAAATTTGACGTCATCTGCAAGTACAATAAGAGTCGTAAAAACAAGAGCAATTGTGAAAATAACGTATTTTTTCATATCCAAAACCCCTATTTGTTCAAAGCTGCCTTTAATCTTGCAAGCGAACGCGCTAACGCTGCCTGTGCTCTATCAGCATCAATTTTAGCTGTAGCGTCAGCTAATCTTGCCTCAGCTCTATTCTTAGCAGCATTTGCACGGGTTACGTCAATATCACAACCATCTTCGCAAACATCTGTAAGTATTACAGCTTCATTATTTTTAAACTGGAATACTCCGCCCATAGTTGCAAAGTACTTGTAATTATCACCCATTTTTGCCTTCGTAACTCCAATTTCCAAAGCAGTAGTAACCGGAATGTGGTCTTTTAAAATCCCGAGCATACCGCCTTTGGTCTGGATTACAAGCTCGTCTACCTCGCCTTCAAAGACAATTCTTTCGTGTGTTATTATTTTTAGTTTCATATATTAACAACCTAACTTAATGTTTTAGCTTTTTCAACAGCTTCCTCAATTGTACCAACCATATAGAAAGCTTGTTCCGGTAAATCATCATGCTTACCTTCGATGATTTCCTTGAAGCCTCTTATAGTATCTTCCAATTTAACGTATTTACCTGGGATACCTGAGAATTGTTCAGCTACGAAGAACGGCTGTGACAAGAATCTTTGAATTTTTCTTGCTCTGTTAACAGTTTCTTTATCTTCATCAGACAATTCGTCCATACCTAAGATTGCGATGATATCTTGAAGTTCTTTGTATTTTTGAAGAATTTCAAGCACTTTTCTTGTAACTTCATAGTGTTCTTCACCGATAATATTCGGGTCAAGTACTCTTGAATTTGATGCCAGAGGATCAACTGCCGGATAAATACCCAGAGATGCAATCTGTCTTGAAAGTACGGTAGAAGCCTCTAAGTGGGAGAATGTCGTAGCAGGAGCCGGGTCTGTCAAGTCATCTGCCGGAACATAAATTGCCTGAACAGATGTAATAGAACCGTCTTTAGTAGAAGTAATTCTTTCCTGCAATTCACCCATCTCAGTACCCAGAGTCGGCTGATAACCTACTGCAGAAGGCATACGTCCTAACAGTGCTGATACTTCAGAGCCTGCTTGTGTAAATCTGAATATGTTATCAATGAATAATAATACGTCTTGTTTAGAAAAATCTCTAAAATATTCAGCCGCAGTAAGAGCAGAAAGCCCAACTCTCATTCTTGCTCCCGGCGGTTCGTTCATCTGACCGTAAATCAGAGCAACTTTGTCGATAACGCCTGATTCTTTCATTTCGTTCCACAAGTCGTTACCTTCACGTGTTCTTTCACCAACACCTCCGAATACTGATACGCCGGAGTGTTCTGATGCGATGTTGTGGATTAATTCCATAATCAAAACGGTTTTACCAACACCTGCACCGCCGAACAGACCAATCTTACCACCCTTCTGGTATGGCTGGATTAAGTCGATTGCTTTAATACCTGTTTCTAAAATCTCAATATCTGTATTTTGATCAACAAGTCTCGGAGATTCTCTGTGGATAGGAAGATAATCATTTGTTTCAATCGGTCCCATCTTGTCTACAGGCTCGCCGATAACGTTTAGGATTCTGCCTAAAATCGGTTTTCCTACAGGAATTTTAATCGGCTCATTTGTATTAACAACCTTCATACCTCTTTTTAAGCCGTCAGTAGATGACATAGCAACTGTTCTAACCCTGTTAGAGCCAAGCATTTGCTGAACTTCCGCAACTACTACATGCCCGTCTTCGCAGGTAATATTTAATGCTGTATAAATTTCAGGTAATTCGCCTTGCTGAAATTCTACGTCAATTACAGGTCCGATAATCTGTGTAATCAACCCCTCATTTTTGTTCAATGTTTCCATTAACTTCACCTCTCCTCTTATTATTTTGCTTTAATTATATAATACAAAATTAAATATCACAAGTGGTTGTTTTTATCCTGCCGGACTTTGAATAGGTGCTGTCTATAGAATATCTGCCGGACATTTTCCTTTTTTAAGCATATCGATAAGAGGAAGCAGGAATTCTTCTTCGTCCTCGCACCCTGTTTTTAAGGAGTAGTATGATATTTCGGCGAGTTCTTTGCAAATACTTAATACAGGAGTTTTTCTGATTTTTGCAGAGAGTGCATAACGTGCAACGTTAAAGCGAAGCTCGTTGATTTCACTAAAAGAGTATTTGCATAGCATATTCTCGACTTCTTCTAATGCGGCCGGAGAATACATAATACCTTTATACAAAGCCGGAATCGAATATTCTAACCCGCCGCCAACGCAGTCGTGGTTTCTGATTTCAATAAAATTCCTTAACCTGACTTCCGGAAAATAAAGGTTTGTATGCAGCTTCCAATCTTCAATATCAGCCTCAAATCCTTCATATCCTTTTTCCATAAATTGTTTGAATGTCAATCTGCCGTTAAGATTAACAGTGTGTCCGCATCTGTTGATAAAAATCATCGGGGTTTCAAGGAGTCTGTTAACATAATCTTTAAAACACATGCCATCTTGGAATTTTGTTGCAAAACCGCATCTTTCATTATCGGTATTAAGCCATGCAAGCGCTCTAAAGGATTTATATCCGGTATCCACTCCGCCTCTGTATTTTGAATTAGCATACATTGCAGTTGCAAAAGGCATCATAAGGTTAGCTGCTCTAAACTTTCTCATTGCATCTTCTTCTGAAGAAAAATCAATCCCAACTTGAATTCCGGCAGTCTCTCTCATCATTACATCGGATAAAATCCCCCACAGATAGTTTGCCATAAGCGCATAGCGTCTTTTGGGAAGGAGTTTTATATTTTTATAGGTAGTAATAGGAGAGACCCCTTTATTTATAAGCTTAATCCCGAACTTATCTAAAATCGGAGCTAAAACCCCGTCAATTTCTTCCACCCGCTTTTTTAAATCTCTAATCAGCTCTTGCGGTTCAATGCTTAATTCAATCTGGCAGCCCGGCTCAAGGGTTATTGTGTCATGAAGCTTTTTTATTCCTATAATATTAATATCGTCTAAGATATAATCCCAGTTATCAACTTTTGCTACTTCTCTTAAAAGTTCGCAAACGCCTGTCTCTCCGCCGTAAGGCGCTGTCTGGCTTGTAACCTTTATAAGAGGTATCCGCTCATATTCCATACCGATTTTTCTCGAAGTTTTGCACCCGAGTATAAATTCCTCAAGAAGCTGGCTGTATTCTAAATGTCCTTCCGGTTTTGTTGTGCAATAGTTCACGATACTCTCCTTTCCCAATTATATCTTAAACATTTTTTACACTACAAATATAAATGAGAATTAAAGTTTTAACATTTCCCTATTTGTATTATTATAAATACCATGGTGGATTATTTACAACGCGCAAAGTTTTTTAGAACAAAAAAAAGACTCGGACAAAATTTTCTTATTAACCCCGATGTGATTGGGGATATTATAGATTTTGCAGGGATTACAAAAGATGATGTTGTCTTAGAAATCGGCCCCGGAGTCGGGTTCGTAACGGAACAGCTTGTTAAATATGCAAAAAAAGTTATCGCGGTTGAACTTGACGAAGAGGCAATTAGAGAACTTCAAAAACTTGAATGTGATAATTTAGAGATTATACATAACGATATCTTAAAAACAGATATTTCATCGTTAACAGAAGAGAAGGTGAAAGTTGTTGCTAATATTCCGTATTATATAACTTCACCTATTATTGCCCATCTTCTCGGCGAAATAGATGATTTGGAAAACAAAAACAGAAATCAAATTGTTGATATAATTTTAATGGTGCAGGAAGAAGTTGCACGCAGGATTGTTGCAGCACCGAACAGTCCTTCAAAGCAATACGGGCTTTTGACTATTTTATCCCAATTTTGGGCTGATTGTGAAATCGTAAGACTTGTCGGTCGCAAATCATTTTACCCGGCGCCGAAGGTTAATTCTGCGCTTGTATCTATGAAAGTAAGAAAAGAGCCTTTGCTAAAGCTCAAGGATTACAAGTTTTTCAGGCGTGTAATTAAAGCGGCATTCTCTCAGAGGCGTAAAACTTTAAAAAATTGTCTTGTAAATTCCGGATTTGATAAAACAAAAGTTACAAATGCTCTTTTAGAGCTCAAGTTAGATGAAAATATCCGCGGAGAAAAACTGTCTATTGAAGAATTCGGGTGGCTTGCGGAGTTATTGCTCGTCTAGAAATCCCACTTTATTAACACAAAATAATTTTAGCTTGTTTAATATATACTCATATTCGGAAATAATCGGCTGATATTTCCAGCCTGTCTCGTCTTTAGCCTGCCATTTTAAGGCAAAGAGTGTTGTTTCAAACATATTAACTATTTCATTGCATTCTCTAATTGATTCGGTATTCATAAATCCTCCTTGTAATTACCCATGTTATAACACATGTAAAAACGAGCTGTCAAGTCTAACATGTTATAATATATGTTACTATTGAGGTAGTAACATGATAGAAAAGAGAATAGTACAGATAGGTAACAGCTGGGGCGTTGTTATTCCCAAAGCAATAATAGAAGGGCTTGGAATCAATCCCGTCCTTGATAAAGTGGAAATTTATCTGGAAAACAACGAAATCCGCATCCGCAAGCAGGATAGAAACCCGCATTAACAGCCTTCCACAATTGTGGAAGGAGTTGGCGTATTTTACACTTGAGGGAGACTTGGAGCTCCAATCCAAACTTGTAGTTTTAACCAAATGTCTCCCGACAATCATCAGGTATACATTTACCCCTACCCCGCCCCTTTACATTTACCCCCTTTTTTGTTACGATTTTAGGGCAAAATAGAATTTTATAGGGAGATGAATAAATTGAAAACCAGAATGAAATCAAATAATTGCGGTGAATTAAATCTTAGCAATTTGAACCAGGAAGTTACTTTGTCCGGCTGGGTTTCTACTGTTAGAGACTTGGGCGGGATTTTATTTATAGAACTAAGAGACAGAAGCGGATTTTTCCAGCTTGTAGCTAATCCGCAGATTAACCCTGAAGTACATAAAGCTTTTGAAAAAGTTAGAAGCGAATATGTAATTATGGTAAAAGGCAAGGTTACTAAACGTCCTGAAGAAACTTATAACGAAAAATATCCTACAGGTCAGGTAGAAATGTATCCGGAATCTGTTGAAATTTTGGCAGAATCAAAAGTTTTGCCCTTTGTGCTGGGTGATGACAGCGTTTCAGAAGATATCAGGCTTAAATACAGATATTTGGATATCAGAAACGAAAAAATGCTGAATAACTTAAAAACTCGCCACAACATTGTTCAGGCGGTTAGAAATTATTTAAATAATCAGGATTTTCTTGAAGTTGAAACTCCTATATTAATAAAAACAACTCCGGAAGGCGCAAGGGATTATCTTGTACCTTCACGTGTTCAGCCGGGGAAATTCTTTGCACTTCCGCAATCTCCGCAAATCTTTAAACAATTACTTATGGTAGGCGGGATTGAAAAATATTACCAGATTGCAAAATGTTTCCGTGATGAGGATTTAAGGGCCGACAGACAGCCTGAATTCACGCAGATTGATATGGAATTATCATTTGTTGAACAGCAAGATGTTATCAATGTTGTTGAGGGCTTGCTTGTAGACGCTTTTAAAGCTGCCGGAGTAGAGATTAAACCTCCGTTTAAACAGATTCCGTGGCAGGAAGCTATGGACAGATTCGGCTCCGATAAACCGGATACAAGATTTGGTTTAGAGCTTTTTGATATCGGAGATATTATATTAGAATCTAATTTTGAGATTGTAAAAAATACGCTTCTAAACGGCGGAATCGTAAGAGGTATAAGAATTCCCGGCGGTGCTAAGTATTCAAGAAAAGATATTGATGATATTACAAAGCTTGCTGTTTCATTTGGCGCAAAAGCTTTGGCTAATATTATTTACTTGGAAGACGGTACTGCTAAATCTCCTGTACTTAAGTTTGTAACAGAAGAACAGGCAAAAGCTATTCAACAAAGAGCCGGAGCAGAAGCCGGAGATATTATATTCTTTGTGGCAGATAAACCTAAACTTGTTTATGAGATTATGGGCAGGTTGAGCCTTCATTTCGCTAAACATCTTAACCTGATTGATGAGAGCAAGCATAATCTTCTCTGGGTAGTAGACTTCCCGATGTTTGAGTGGTCAGAAGAAGAAGGCAGGTTTATGGCAATGCACCACCCGTTCACTTCTCCTAACTTAGAAGATTTGGATAAGTTGGACAGCGGAGACTTGGGTAATGTTAAATCAATTGCTTATGATATTGTATATAACGGAACAGAGCTCGGCGGAGGTTCAGTTAGAATCCACTCCAGCGAAGTTCAAAAGAAAATCTTCAAGGCATTGGGGCTCACGGAAGAAGAAGCTGCCGAAAAATTCGGATTTATGGTTAATGCTCTTCAATACGGTACACCGCCGCATGCAGGACTTGCAATCGGTTTGGACAGACTCGTCGCATTATTATGCAGGACTGATTCTATCCGTGATGTTATCGCATTCCCGAAAAACGCAAGTGCTAAAGACTTAATGAGCGATGCGCCGGGTGAGGCATCTCTGCAGCAGATGAGAGAATTGCATATCAAAAGTACTGTAAAACAATAGAAAATTTTTATATATTAAAAAAAGGACTTGCTGATAAAAAGGCAAGTCTTTTGCATAAAAGGAAATAAAGGAATAATATTTTATCAATCTAGCCGCTTCCCCAGTCGAATACTGTACTAATAGCATCATCTATTAAAGATTGGATAGATTGTATTTCTGTATTTATAGCTTCAAGCTCTGTAGATAAATCCTGGTTTTCCAAATCCAACCAGTCTTCTTTTTCGGAAATTCTGGCTTTTTCAGCTTCATACCAGGCTGTAATTTCTTCTCTAACGCTTGAATCGGTTCTTTCTTGAACTAATCCTGCTGTTATAAAGTACGTGAGTGAGGTACCTGTATCATAGTTACCATCATCATTAACAGTTTCAAGCTGGAAAGTTCCGCTCACGATTGCATCACTAATATAATCATCATTGGTTTCCATTTCTTTATTATATTCTGTTGTCCATCCATTGGCTGCGGCTGCTTGAAATATTGGATAATAAAAATCAATAATGCTTTGAATAAGGTTAGTTGTTTTATCAGATGTATTAACAATCGTTTGCCCACCTGTTTCTTCGCCGGTAATGGTTTGTACATTATCAGCTGTGAATTCTGATGAGACTTTGTTACCATCAATAACCGTCTGAAATTGTTCAGCAGTATAACCAGGAATAAATGCTGCTAAAATCTCCGGAATATTATCAGTGGAGAAGGTTCCGCCCTGACCTTTATTATTCATTGCAGATGAGCCTAAAACGCTTGTAATTGCATTAGCATAGGTCTCGCTTAAAACAACTTGCCCTTTATAGTCTGTCAATACCATTGAGTTTTCACTCTTAAGCGGCTGTGTACCACCTGTTATAGCCGTATAATTTGCACCATATCCCATCAAATAGTTGTAATTAATCTTGTTGTATTGCCCGTTTGCATAATAGGAAATCTGTTTGGACTGAAGTTTGCTCTGATATTCTCTGGACAGCTCACTTTGTTCTCTAGTTAATGCCATTTTTTCCATGGAATTAATAGAGATACCGTACTCGCAATCGGCTTTGCGGGCGGTTAATGTTAAAAGTCTAATTTGTGAGCAGGCTAATCCCATTTCTTGATTCCTTTATTTCGTCCCTTTTACATGTTTATCGGCATTTTTAGCCAAAACTTTAGATTTTGAGAGAAAATTTTTACAAATCTTTACAATTGAGCAATTTTGTAAAATCTTTGGTTTTATACATGTTAGAAGTATTAGTGTCAGGAGTTCGTATGACTACAATAAACAGCATCGGAAATAACAACAGTTTATCTGCCCCGATATCGAATGGTGTTAATTTTAGAGCGTCTGCACCTGTTAGTCAGGAAGCAGAAGTAGACAGCTTTATCAAAGAACAAGAAAAGGCTAAAAAGAATGCTAAAAAGCAGCAGAATTTGAATATGGGAATTCAAATCGGTGTTTTAGCAGCACTACTGGCTTCAGTGGGGCTTATGGCATATACTTATTTCGGTAAAGGAACTGCTAAGACGCAGTTTGCTAAAATCTCAGAAAAGATGCCTTCTTTGAGCGATGATTGTGTTAATCCTAAAGTTAAGAATTTTATTGAAAAAACAATAAAAATTTTAAATGCGCCAAAAGATTTTATCAACTATACCGGCGCTGATGCTCCAAGAATGGTATTGTTTCACGGTCCGACAGGAACCGGTAAAACTTTTTCTGCCAAATTGATGGCAAAAGAGATGGGTGCAGAGTATGCAGAAATTCAATTCTCTGACTTATCGTCTGAATACGTTGGTAAAACAGCCGTAAATATCTCCAAAAAATTTAAAGAAATTGCTAATATAGCAAAGAAACATCCTGACAAAAAATATGTAGTGACATTTAATGAAATTGATTCATTGATAAACAACGTTAATAAACTTGGTTCTAATAATCTTCATTTAGGACAGAACAGAACTTCATTTCTGAACGGTCTGGATTCAATTAAAGATATTCCGAATTTAACAATTATCGGAACAACTAATATTAACCCGAAAACTGCAAACCTTGATGCTGCAACATTAAGCAGGCTTGGAAATATTTTTGAGATTGAAAAACCGATTCAAAATGAAATTAAATCATCTATGAAGTTCCATCTTGCAAAGTCGGAGGCTGCGCGTGATTTAATCAAAAACGATGCAGAACTTGATAAGATTGCTGATTTAATAAAACAGAAAAACGGTGCTCAAAGGGATGTTGAAAATGTTGTAAAAACTGCAATTTCAGATTTTACTGTAAAGAATTTAGATAATCCGAATAAAAATACTGCTCAAATTACTTCGGATTATTTGTTGAATGCAATAAATAATAAGGAAACCTGGGCCGCAGGAATTGAATCAGGTTCTGCTAATACAGCAGGTAGTATTAACGAAAACAAATTGATGGAAGCTTTCTGGAAATTTGTAGCAAAAACGAACGGTGCATTGTAGAATAAAATAGGGAAAGAATATGAATAGAATAACTAATAATATACAATTTAAAGCAGACGCAGCAGCCGTGCCGTATGTCATGAGCTATAACAATCGCTATACCCCTCCAATGCCGGATAATGCAATGGATGATATGTTCATTATGCAGGCAATGGAACAGCAAAAAGCTCTCAAGAAAGAAAAGTCCAAAGAAAATTGGCAGAAAACAGGTGTAATAGCGCAGGTAGCACTTGCGGCTGCCTTTGTAACCATGGCTGTAACCTCTATTATTGGTCTTAAGAGGGGCGGATTAAACGGGCAGGAAATTTCGAAAAATGTTAAGCTTGTCTGGGATGATATTGCAAAAAAACAAGATTTCCCGAAGCTTACAGATGACTGCGTTAATCCAAAGGTGCGTGATTTTATTCAAAAAATGAAAAATCGCGGTGCTGTTAAAAAAGAAGTTCTGGAATATACCGGCATGAAAAATCCCGAACAGTGTATATTAATGTACGGACCTTCAGGTACGGGTAAAACTTTCAGCGGCCAGATATTAGCTAAAGAACTGGGTGCTGAATATACAAAAGTTCAATTTGCTGATGTTTCTTCTCCATATATCGGCCAAACATCTGTTGAAATAAAAAATGTTTTTAACCAGCTTCACGAAACAGCAATGAAAAATCCGGAGAAGAAATATGTTGTTTCATTTGATGAAATAGACGCTCTTTTAGTTCCGCGTGAAAAATGCGGAGCCAATAATCTTCATCTTGCTGAAAACAGAACTGCTTTTTTAAATGGTTTGGATTTAATTAAGGATTGCGAAAACTTAAAAATTATAGGTACAACTAACGTTAATCCGTCTTCCGGAAATCTGGATAAAGCTTCTTTAAGCCGGTTTAAGAATATGATTGAAATTGATCTGCCGAATACTACAGAGTTAAAAGCGGCTTTAAAATTCCAGCTTAGAGATTTGAAGGCTGTAAAAGATCATAATTTCTTTGAAAATAATACAAAAGAAATTGAAAATTTAGTTAAGGAATTGAAGAATAAGAAATATTCACAGCGTGATGTTGAAGATATTGCCAAAAAAGCTGTCGATGATTTTGGTATAGCAATAAATAACAGTTCAAATATAAAAGGTGAAAAATTTGATATTAAATATCTTGAAGAAGCAGTAAAATCAAAAGGAATGACAACCGGTGCAATCGGCGATGAAGTTGTACCTGCCTGGAGTAAGATTCCTGAGCCGACTCAGCAGATTCCGTTATCGGCACAGCTGCAGCGCAAAACAGCAAATTTATGGGATAAGATTAAAAGCTTTCTGCATATTGGAAATAAATAGTATATACGATTTTAAAATTTAGTTACAATGAGGCAATTTTTTGAAACAAAATTACTTTATATATATGTAAGGATTAAGTAAGACAAAACGGAGGCAAAAATAAAATTTTAAAATCTGGAAAGTAAGCTGAAAGATGTAATTAAGCTGAACTTCAAAGAAAAGTTTCTTTTTATACTCTCTCTTAATATCCTCGTGTTTATTTAATGTTTGCCATTCTCTCTTTGGCAAACTTTTTTTTTGTTTCAACTTACAAAAGATGAATTTAATTTGATATTCCAAAATGGAATGTCAAAGAAACGAGGCGGACAGAGATTTATCAAAGCGTTTTCAGGAACCGGAGCAATATTTTATTTTTTTATCTTCTCGGCAATTTTTTTACAGCGGATTTTATCTATCTCCTCAAGAACCTGCCCTACAGGAATCTCCCAGGCGCCTGCGGTTGGAGCTTGAAATGGTTTAATACTCTTATACCACGCAATATCTTCACCTTGAGTTTTGAACCAGCGCCATTCAACTATTCTGTTAAACAGGCCGAAAGTTTTAATACCCAGAGCACCGGCAAGGTTCATAACACCGTTGTCGGTTGTTACTATTAAATCCATACAATTCATTGCACAGGCCGTATCTTCCCAGTTTTTGAAAGTTTTTCCGAGTCTTATAAGATTTGCATCCTCCGGAACCATATCCATCTGGCGTGTAAGGTCATCTACCTGAAAACTGTAAACTTCAACATCCGGAAGCCGCATAAGCGGATAAAGATAGCTTAACGGAATATCTCTATCGGTCTCCTTGCTTGCAAGAGTACCTTCGTATGCAATACCGATTTTAATTTTATCATTGTCGTTGATATGTTCTTTTTTGTATGCATTAATCTTTGCTTTAGGTACCTTTAAGTAGCCGCCGGCTTTTGGAATAGTGTCAGGACGGGTTTCGCATACAATCGGCAAATCCATCATAGGAATCCAATAGTCATAGCTGATTGTTGGAATTTGGTCTTCTGTATAAATTTCAACCCCGAGTTTTGAATCCTTAAATAATTCAACCAGAGGCCCTTGAACAACGAGTGAAACTTCTTTGCAGCGTTTTTTTAAATCATCAAGGAATCTTACAAACATGATTGAGTCACCAAAACCTTGTTCAAAGTGAACCAGAATGCGTTTATCTTTGATATCGATTTTCATATTCCATTTTTTCTTCTTGGTTGTAAGGAGCTGAGGGAATGCAACATTTTTTAAATCTTCTTTCTGGAAACGGTGCTGCAGGAATTTGAATCCTTCCGAGAAGCGTTTATGTCTTACAAGATATGCACCGTACGCGTGTAAATCCGAGTGGGTCGGGTTAAGGTACATAAGTTTTGAATAAAATTCATCCGCTTTTTGGATTTCGTCAAATTTTCCATAAACATATGCAAGGTTCTTAACAACAATCCTGTTATTCGGGGCAAGCTCATACGCGCGTGTAAGATATTCAATCTGTTTATCTTTAAACTTATCCTGATAGCAGGTTGAATATAAGTGGCCGAGCATGTTGTAGATAGAGTAATTATTTTTATTCTTTTCAAGCGCTTTTTCGTAGTATTCGATTGCTTTTTTGTTGTCTTTAATATCTGTATAAGTTAAATCTGCAAGATATACATAAACATCTTCCTTATCCGGCGAAACCTCTTCAAAGCGTTTTAAGAATTTAATGGCTAAATCGGCATTCCCGATTGATTTCATGCAGAGCCCGATATTTTTGTAGATGCTTACTGGAAATCCTGAAAATTTCATAATTTCCCGATACTGCTCGATTGAGTCAATATATTTTTTATCTATAAACATTTTTTGCGCGTATTGAAGCGCATAATTCATGTACTGGTTAATGATTTTGTTTCTTTCGGCCTCATCCGGAATTTGCGGAATAATCTCTCTATATGTTTTCAAGCCCTGTTCGTAGTTGTTATTTTTGCAGTAATATTCTGCCAGAGCAACATCCAGAGACGTAATTAAATCTTTAGAATTATCCATAGGGATTTCTTTTCTTACGACCAGTCTTTTTGAAACCTGCATTTGTCCTCTCTCCAATACTTTTTCTTAATAGTATCATATCATATGTATTAAAATTTTTGAATGTCAGGCGCAAAAAATGGGTTATTTAGATTAATTTAAAACAAATTCAATTGCGGAGCTTCGAGTTCTGTTTCGGCCTCCTTTTTGCTCTTTCTTGAGGCAAGATTTTTGGAGAAATCTTTCTGCATTCTTGTCATTAATTCTTCCGAACGTTTTACGACATCATTCGGAAGCCCTGCCATTTTTGCAACCTGAATCCCGTAGCTTTTGCTTGCACCTCCGGGGACGATTTTTCTTAAGAACTCGATTTTGCCGTTTTCTTCGCTTATTGTTATACGGTAATTTTTTATCTGCGGAAGTGTGTTAGTCATTACATTAAGTTCGTGATAGTGGGTTGCAAAAATACACTTAGCCTGAATTTTTTTAGCTATGTATTCGGCAACTGACCAGGCAATTGCAACTCCGTCATAAGTGCTTGTTCCGCGCCCGATTTCGTCTATAAGGATAAGGCTTTTAGAAGTAGCGCTGTTTAGAATATAAGCTGTCTCGGTCATTTCTACCATAAAAGTGGATTTTCCGAGAGTTAAATCGTCGCTTGCGCCCACACGCGTAAAGATTTTATCAATAATACCGATTTCGCCGTAATCTGCAGGAATAAACGAGCCTATCTGGGCTAAAATTGCAATTAGCGCATTTTGTCTCATATAAGTCGATTTACCTGCCATATTAGGCCCTGTAAGTATCATAAATTCGGTTTTACTTTTATCTGTACTTGATAATTCAATATCGTTTGGAACATAAGAGCCGAGCGGAAGAATTTTTTCTAATACAGGGTGGCGTCCGTTTTTGATAAAGAAATTCCCGCTCTCATCAAGTTTCGGGCAGACATAATTTTGTTCAACGGCTATAGTTGCAAAAGAGGTTAGTACATCAAGGCGTGCAATACATTCTGCTGTTTTGCGGATTATTTCCACAAACTCTTTTGAATAGTTTCTAAAGTTGGAAAACAGTTTGTATTCAAGTTCATACGCTTTAACCTGTGCTGTTAAAACTTCATCCTCGTGTTTTTTCAACTCATCCGTAATAAATCTTTCACCGCCTGTAAGCGTCTGTTTTCTCACATAGTTTGCTGGGACTTTGCTCAAGTTTGTATTTGTAACTTCTATATAGAAGCCAAAAACCTTATTAAATCCTACTTTTAGGGTGGAAATTCCTGTTTTTTCGCGTTCTTTCTGTCCGAATTTCTTAAGCCAGTCCTCGCTGTTGAACATCAAATCCCTTAGATAATCTAAATCAGAACTGACTCCGGCTTTTAAAATCCCGCCCTCTTTTATAAGGGGAGGTGCATCTTCTGCGATTGTATTTTCAATAAGTTCTGCGTAATCTTTTATTCTCTCAAGCGACTCCTCAATTTTATTAAAAACTTCAAGCCCGATGGATTTTGCATAATTAACTAGATCCGGAAGCGCAAAAAGTGACATCTTCAGGCTTAAGAAGTCTCTCGGGTTTGCTGTTCCGTTACTAAGGCGCGTAGAAAGCCTTTGTATATCATAAATATTTTTCAATTGTTTTTCAATTTCATATCTTGCAGAAGAATTCTCAACCAGCTTTTTTACTGCCTGCTGGCGTTTTAAGATTCTGTCAGGGTTTTTAAGCGGCTGGCAAATCCAGCTCCTTAAGAGTCTTGCACCCATATTAGTATTAGTTTTATCAATTGCCCATAAAAGTGAGCCGTATTTATTTTTTTCTCTCAATGTTTCTGTAAGCTCAAGATTTTTTCGTGTGCCGGCATCAAGCGCCATATAATCTGAAAGCTCATAAATTTCAATTCTTTCAAACTTAGGGAATTCTTCTTTTAAATTTTCCCAGATATACGCAAGAATTCCGGCAGCGGCTCTAAATCCGATAGGGCAGGTGTTGTATCCTATAGCATCAAGATTAGAGATTTTAAATACCTGCTTTAGATTATTTTGTGCAAAACTATCTTCAAATACATTATCAGGAACTTTTGAGCAGTTGTAGTTATTGATAATTTCATCCGGCAGGTCGACGGTTTCTTCCGGAACTATCTGGAAAGGCTGGAGTTTTAATTTTTTAGCCGGAGCTATGATTTCAGCCGGCTGAATTCTTACAAGCTCGGTTAACAGTGTATCATAGCTAAGCTGTGAGGCTTTAAATTCACCGGTTGAAATATCTGTGTAGGCAAAGCCCCATAAATCTTTCTCCTTAAAAACCGCACAAATATAGTTGTTGCGGCTCTGGTTCAGGAAATTGCT
>CALUSZ010000061.1 GCA_944323495.1 Candidatus Gastranaerophilales bacterium | reverse complement strand
TCAAATATGTAGTAAAACTGCCAGCTGTGGGTAATTAAGTAACGGAATTTATAAAAAAGATTAAACTCCTGTTGATTAATTGAATTATGGAATTCAATATCATCAAAGGCATATCGGGAAAGAATATAAGCTTCTTTTACAGAATTAAATAAGACACCGTCAAAATCTGAGAATACGATACTAGACATTTAACGCAACCCTTTCTTTTTCATCAAAACTTTCCAGATAATTGTCGGAGTATTCGTCCTTGAACAAACCTCTTAACCCAACAGGATTTATTGAAACTATTTCAATGTCAGGGTAAAGTTCATCAATGTGTGCTTTCAAGGCTATCCAACCGGCAAGCATGTTTGTATTATCGAAAACAATGTCAGATTTATAGAAAAATCCCTTTGAGCAATCACATCCGACAAGATATATTTTCTGCGGATGCGCATGTAGAATAAATTGCATTGCTGCAAACGCTATTCCTCCAGCCATTAAAGGTTCATTCTCTATATCCAAACAGTATGAATTCTGAATATCATCAGAAACGTAATATTCTTTTGCTTCTGCTTTATGTATTAAATATTTCGGACAACGCCGTACATGAGTTGAAGCAGGGCTATTTTTGCACTGACTAATTCTTTCATCAGAAATCCTACCAAAAAATTTTTGACACTCTTTTGGACGATAATTAACTATTGCATTTCTTTTTTCTTCATCCATATAGAAATCCTGACAGAAAAGAAAATCAAGTTTTACATTTTCCAAAAGACAAGCATTATTCACACCGACATAAATGGCATTTTCTATAGGTAAATGATACTGTGCCGTTGGCCCTGACGCAACAAGGACGACTGTTTTATCTTTAAATGCATATTTATATGGGCCAAAGGTTTCTTTGTGCAACGATTGGCATTGAATTAATGTTTTTAAGTTTATATTTATGTGCTTTAATTTTGTGAAGTTGATTTTATTTTCATTTTTTATAATATTTAAAGAATTTTCGTAAAGCTTCTTTTTATAATACCTAATGCCTAAAAAATAAGAGCTTTTAATATTATTTTTTATTTCACGTTTAAAAATTCCTCCCAAATATTTGACCTGTGTTGACACAGGTGTAATATTTGTATTTTTATATATAGTTTGAATGAAAAATATATAAGGATGGTATGCTATCCTCTTAAATATTTTCTTTTCATCTGCTGAAAAATAATTCAATTGTACATTCTTTTCTTTTAGAAGATATTTATATATTGACGAAACTCTTCTTAAGAATTCTAATTCATGATTTTGACAATTATTTTTTCTATGATGTTCCAGTGATAAAAATTTTCCTTTAGCATTAATTTCCCAGTATTCAGGAGAAACCTCTGCGTCTTCATATAATTTATTAACATATAAATGTTCTTTTATTGCACGGTTTACCATTTTGTATCCGCCGGCGATAGAGGAATTAGTATTATCCATTCTGTATCTAAGATAAGCTTTGGAAGTTATGTACAATGAAGAAAGATGTATAAATACTTTTTGAATAAATCCAAAATCCTGAATGCCAGTTTTTGGATCTTCATTAAACCGGATATTATACAGGTCTAAAAAATCTTTTTTATAAATGGCACTCCAATGGCTGACATGTCCTAATGCAAATTTCGGACAGTTGTACACAATATCTGTGATTATATGGTTGTAAACATTTTTAGGGAAAGGTACGACCAATTGTTTCTTATTGTTTTCGTATTTATAAAAATTACTTTTAACTACTTCAACATTGGTTTTTTGCGCGATATCGTATAGTTCTTCATACATTTTTTCGCCAATATAATCATCAGACTCTACAATGCCGATATATTTACCTTTGGCATTATTGATTCCTGTATTCATAGCCTTTGAATAACCAACATTTTGTTCAAAATGAATGGCTTTAAATCTGTTATCAAGTGCTATATATTCTTCAATAAGCTGTTTAACATCCTCTGGGGCACCATTATCTAAAAGAATAAACTCTATTTCTTGTAGTGTCTGTGCTTTAAGGCTATCAAGGCATTGCTTTACATATTCTATTGAATGATTATAAATAGGGGTTAATACTGAAACTTTTATATTTTCGTGCTGCATACTTTTCCAACCTTTCTTCCATCGTCGAACGCCTGATGGGTCCAGAAGTATTCCCACTTGCCGAAGCGTCCAATACTTTCAATTCCGATTTTGTTCAGATAGTCCAGAACTATCATTCTGTTTTTGTAAATATCTTTGTCAAAAATTACGTTTGCATACTTTTCAAATCGAATATCTTTTACAGCAATTTCTTCTTCTCTAAACAGACCCATTTTGACCAATTTTTCGATTGTATTTTTCAATACGTCGTCTGCCGGTGGAATTTTGGCTTTGTTAGAGAAGAAGATTTCCGCCTGTAAAGAGCTGCAGCCTTCCGGTACGTTGTCCGCAGATTTGAGATTTGGCGAATAAACTCTTGCCGGTAAAATATCCTCGTCATAGATATAGAACCAGAGATGTTTTGCGACATCCGGACGCTTAAATCCGAGTGACACCATATAGCCTGATGTGTGCATTAATTTTTGACCTGCTTCTTTAACTTCCTCCGGAATTCCGTCTATCATCTTTACGATTTCCGGAAGTGGTAAAGATGAAATTAATCTTGAATATTTTGTGATTGTTCCGTCTTTGAAGGTTACAGTTTTTTCTTGCGGATTAATTTTGATGACTTCTTTGTTAAAACGAATATCAAGTCCTTTGCGGCAGTTATTGAGAATTGAGCGGAAGCCGCCTTTTTTAGGATATTTCATAACTTTTGAATAGTAAAAACATTCATCCTGAGTTTCAAATGCGCCGTTTAATACTTGTTTTAAATCAGGCGTATACATGCGCTGACCAACCCATTTTGTTTCCAATTCTTCCGGTTCTACACCCCAGTATTTGCGGGTGTATTTGAATGGAAAATTTTGGGCAAAATAGTTCCCGTATTGTACTCGCAGCCATTCACCGTAATCCTTTATTTCTTCAACCGGCTTTTCTGTTCGTTTTACAAAGTCGTAGATAATATCCGTTTTTTCATCTGCCGGCAATGGTGCCAAATTATTTTGAGCCGGATGTCTAATCCAAATTCCGTTGTAATAATTTGATGGGAATGGAATATGTTCAAACATTTCGCTTGATTTGCTAAAAATATCTGCGGTATATTCATCAGGTGCAAACGAAAAATGTACAAATCTGTCAAATCGAAATCCGTCGATTGTGAAATTTCCGCACAATCCGCCCCAGTCGTTGTCTTTTTCATAAATAACGACTGATTCTCCGGCTTTTTCTAAGTGATAACCGGCAGATATTCCGGCTATTCCGCTCCCTAAAACTATTGTAGAATTTTGTTCCATTTTATACTATCCTCATATTCTTTAATCTGAGCAATGGTAAAGTTAAACATATCCGTATCTTTGATATAAAAATGCTTATACCAGTCGACGGTCTTTTCTATCGCATGATTTGCGGTGTAGGTCGGTGTCCAGCCTAAAACTTTTTCAGCTTTTTCAATATTAAGCATCAAAAGGTTTGCTTC
>CALUSZ010000060.1 GCA_944323495.1 Candidatus Gastranaerophilales bacterium | reverse complement strand
CACCTGCAATTCTAATTCTTCAAATTCTTGTCTGTTCATAATAATTGAGGTTTGATTGTATTCACTGCCGCAAAGCTACAACCAAACCTCAAAGTGTAAAAGGTGCATTTCTTCGAATGCTTACGTTAATCCTTTAATAACTTTCGATACATGACCACAATTACCAAGAATGAGCTGACAAATTTTATCTGCCAACTCGTCCTTATCTGTTACTTGATATTCAAAATCATAACAGAGTTCGTCCAACTTCTTGCTATTGGTTGATATCATTAATTACAATTTTTATATTATTGGTTGTTGATAATAAAATCCCTAAGATATATTCTAAAGTCACCAATAAAATTAAGGTAATACATTACCCTAACCATACTTTGACTCTCCTTTCAATATCCCCCATATTTTATATAACATAACTATGATACTTTTATCAATATTATATTTTTAGCCCTTGTATTTATCTCCCATTATTTTTTATTCTCATATCCGAAAATAAAAATAATGGGAAAAGAGAATGATAAAACCTTTTGGGAGATAAACCTTATATAGGTGAGATTATCTAATATCTATTTTAAAATTACTCCGTCACTTCTGCAAGTACTCCTTTCTGTTCTGAATCATAGTCTGTTGATGTAAGTTTAGAAAAAAGATAGTCATCATCTAATAACTTAATGAAACGTTTAGCCGCGGCTTTACTATCAAGATTAAACTTTGTTTTTTCTTCATTAAATTTGAATTTCAACTTTTCTTGTTCACTTGCAAATCGTATAATAATCTCGTTGGTTAAATCCTTTACTTTACTTTCTGTTAATGCATGACGTAGCTTTTTAAGCATAGAAGGTTTGTCGCAAGCTTCTTTCAATTTAGTAATATCAAGGACTATATTCTTATTTTCTATACTTCTAAAAGTAGTCTGTGCTTCTTTCTTTAATATCTCGTCCAATCCTAACGAAGACTCTAATTTGTTTATTTCTATAAGAATTATAGCATCATCTATATATAACATTTGTATACCAGGTACAACTCGTAATAAACTATCCCTCTTACGTTCAAACATAGAATTATCCTTTTTTATTCCCAAAAAGAATGATGACCTACAATATGTTTTGTCAATAGGAAGTATTTGTTTATAGAAAACAGCTCTATGTTCTCCATCATTAATAACGACATAGAATCCATTTATTTTTTCTAAAGATGCATTATCTACAGTGAATAAAGGAGGATTATGGTTCGTACCCGCATTTGCCATATTAACCATTTCCTGAGTTCTTTGTTCTGGTGCTAGATCATATAAATATATCGTATTTTCTCGGTCTGAAGTTGTAGAATAATCTCTTATAGACAAATCATCTCTATCTAATATGAGAGATCTTAGAAGATCCACGTATATTTGCTTTAACTCATTCAAATCATCTGTTACCATATTGAACAATTGTAGTCCTGCTGGCGAAGTAACATATATATTAATATTCTTCTGAATATCATTATCTATGATGAACATCAATTTATTTTTTAACTCTTCTATATTCATTTTACTCTATTTTTTTTACATAATACGTATTATCATCTATTGGTATATAACATATTATATCACCATTTTTCAATTCGCCATACGTTATAACAACTCTTTCTATTTCTTCTTTATTTAGCTCTCCTGTAACTTTATATACTCTATATCCCAATAAAAGTAAAGTCGGATTTGTATAATATATGTCCGCTCGCACATAAATTATTCCTATAACTATAAATAATAAACAAAGAACAATTATATGCCTCCAATTATTTGCCAAACTAAAACTAACAAGAGGAATAAAATAGGTTCCAACAAATGCAAGAATATCATTATTTGCATTTTCTATCTTCATAATGGTTATTGGACCAAGTTTTGATCCTTTAATTCTATGCTTAAGATAATGCATAAAGCATATAGCATATATTAAAGCCAATGCACAAATAATAGGGATTATAATACCAATATTTGTTAAACATGCTGAAAATCCTATGAAAGTAGCATTTTCCTCAAAACAAATAGGAATATCAGTACCAAGTATGGCGATAATCAAGAAAAACAACACCATAGAAAGTAAATAAAAACAGAATTTTATATGCAAATTAAGTTTCATATTTAATCAATTATAAATCATAAACTTATCACAATTAATAACAAAATCCATTGGTGAATATTAATAATTATATGCCTTCTATTTCCATTACTAGTTCCGCATTCAATTCTTCATCCTTCCCCAATAATTGTTTCACAAGTCGATAAACTGTTGTACAAGGATTCTGGATTGCATATCGTGTATCCGTGTATAACAAATGCTTTGCTTCTGCAAATCGTAATGCAGAGTCCATCGAACCATATGTTGTCATTATCTCATAATTATTGGGATCCTTCTTAGTATATTTATACTTCTTTTTGGATTTATATTTGGGAGAAGCATTTACAGCTGCTGAAATTTTTTCTTCATAATCTTTTCGAGGCACTCCTGTTGTCACATTCTGAAAATGATACAAATACCATAATTCAAAAGCCTCATTACTCCAAGCCACTCCTATTCCATTATTCTGTCCTATTGCAATAGCATCATTGAAGTCTTTAGCTGGAAATTCATCTTTATCAAAAACAGCCCAAACACGGTCATATTTGTTTTTATTTTTAAGATCTATTGCCTTTTCTACAACATCCTTTGTTCCACGTCCAAGTCCTTTAACCTCAATATCATATACTATAATCCCTTGTTGCTTTTTAGCAAATGCCTCAAAGTAATGGGGTTCTGTTTTAGTTCCTTCACAAACAATTAACACCGAGCAACGAATAACCTTTTGCTCTCTCTTTTGTGATTGCTTCCTAAATTTTAAAGAAGCATTGTCTATCTTGATTTTCTTTGCTGCCATAGTACCTAATTTTTAGTCGTTAAGAATATAAGGAATAGCTCCATAACGTCCTGCTATATAATTTTTCTCATAGTTGGCATCATTACGTGGCTTTGTTCCGTCTGGCAGTACAATATCCATCAGACTATACAAATCGGTCTGTTCTTTTGAATCCTTTTCAGTAAACCAGATTTGGTCACGTCTAAGAATCTTTTGAGAAAGCAAATGAGTATCATGTGTAGTAAATATCAACTGTGCATTCTTAGGATTTGTCACTGGACTATTAAACAGTTCAATAATATATTGCGAAATAAGAGGATGCATCTTTGCATCTAATTCGTCCACAACAAGAACTGCTCCTGAATAAAGCGTTTCAAATATTGGTCCAGACAAATCAAATAATTTGTTCGTACCAGATGATTCACGGTCTTCAAATGAAAAATTTATAGAACCAACAACCTTGCCTGAAGCAGAATATACACTATGTACTGAATCCAATTCTATGCTTTTCTTCCCCTGTGCTTCTCTTTGAAGTAGAGCCTTCAATTCAGATGGCAAATCCTGAGGTATATTGGGGTCTTCCTCATGGGTTAAAATATTATTGAAACCAAGTCTTAGCTTTTTAAAGAATTCAAGAGCATCAGTACTTAAAATTTCTTTTTTATGAAAGAACAGTTTTGAATAAGCCCTATATTGCTGATTGTTTAATCCAGAAATTACATTAAAATCTGATTGAAACCACGATATAACCTGGCGTGATATTTCTCCTCCCAATTGTTGGCATAACGACAAAAACAATCGATTATCATTCGTCTTTTCCTCATAACCAGCTCCTTCCGGAAAATTATTTTCCTCAACATAAATCCCTTCTTCATTCCTAACATACATCATTAGTTCTTTCGAACGTGGGGTTGTTTTACGGAATAACCATTCATCAATAATACGCTCCTGATTATGTCTAAACCCATATCTATAACAATATTCCCCTTTAAGAAATACCACCTCAAACATAGTTGGAGAATTGTTGTCTTTCAAAAGAAGAAAAGGATCATATTCTAGTTCTTCATTATCATTTAATTTTACAGACAACAATACACATCTTGCCATAGCATGCATAGCGCTGACTAAATTGGATTTTCCACTAGAATTGGCTCCATACAAAGCAAGTGAACGGAGTAGAGTATATTTGTTGAAATTAAATAGATTGGTATCAGAGTATTCCTTTAAAGCTCTGTCCGCTTCTAATACTAAAGTTTTTTTATTATAGAACGATCTATAATTCTCAACTGTAAATTCAAGCAACATGTATTTGTCTTTTTAATATTTCTATATATATGATTGTAACTAGTAAGTTCTACTGCAAAGATAAGAATATAATTTATATAATGTTTATTTTTGAGGAAATATCTCAAAAATAAACATTATTATTCTCAAAATAAAATTAATAGTCCGTTAAAAATTCAACATATCGGCTAAGCGGCTTCTGCCACTAAGCCAAATAGTTCTTTGACAAGTTTAGTATTAAAAGTCCTGTTCGGTTTCAGCCCGGACTTGCTAAAAATTCTTT
>CALUSZ010000059.1 GCA_944323495.1 Candidatus Gastranaerophilales bacterium | reverse complement strand
ATTTCAACTTCGGCAACATCAAGTCCCATCTCTTTTGCAGCTTTCATACAAAGATATTCGTTTTGTATAGATTGGCTATATTTTGGCAGAGCAGTTTTAATTATATGGGTTGTTGGAACATCGTCATCCGGCAGTGCAATTTTATCATCAATAACACAAACTGCCGTTTTTTCCTGAACACCGGCAAGCGATAATCTTTTCCCTAAATACGGGCGATAAGGAAGTTCTTCCAAATATTTTTTTAATTCGCCCTCAGACAAAATCGAGCCTTCTATTTTTATCATTTGGTAATGATTTTGCGGCTCTTCCATCTCATGGAAAGAAAGCGCACCCGCACAATCCCGCCCGATTTCTTTTAAAAGCTTAAAATCATCATTAACGTTAATATTATATTTTTTAGCCAACAATTCACGCATATTGGTATTTTCCGGCAGCAACCCTCCGAAAAAAGCCCTGCAGGCTTTTTCTTTAAACGGTTCTCTCTGAAGAGGCAAACTTAAGGAAATCTGATTTTGTACCCCCTCATTATACGTGAATTCCATTTTACCGTTTACAAGTCTTAAAACTCCGACCTGCAAACCATACAACCTTACTGAGAGCTCTTTAACCATTATTTACCTCTAATTTTATGCCTAAATTTGCCAGAACTTTTATTACTTTATCAATTTCACAAGTCGGTTTACCATTCTCTAAATCAGACAAAAAGCGCGTTCCGACGTTAGAAAGCTGGGCAAGCTGCACTTGTGTAAAATTTTGTTTTTTGCGAGCTTCTTTGACTATTTTTCCTATATCTTGGGCAGATTTTATTATCATATTCACCTAAATATTACCGTACAGGAATATTATATACTCTTTCTTGTGATTGTCAAGTAATTATTCCCGAACGGGAATAATAGATAAAAAATAAAATAAAAATGGTGAAATATTCCCATACGGGAATATTTTTCATAGATGAGGGTTTCAGTATTAAAAAATTCCCTGTTTTTTCTTAGCAGGGAATTAATACTAGAATGCTTACACAGAAAAGGTCCTACGGCACTCATCTATGCATAAATCCCTGTTATTTAACAAAAACAGGGATTTATACTAATTGGAGGTTGAAACCAGAGAGTTATCGGCATGTTAAAACAACCTGAGCCTCTTGCTCAGAGGACTGTTCGCTCCAGATTTAATCATTAGAGGCTTAATTAAGCCTCTTTTTTAATGCAAATTTCCCCGCACAACGCGGGCTTTAGCTAAATAAATTAATAGACGCAGCTTGGCGGAGACGGACTGTCTTTTTATTTGTATTTTTAACCGGAGTTGTGGTATATTCAAAAGAAAAGAGAGGATTCCATATATGTATTATCAAGGTTTGATTAACAGGTACAGAAAATATCTTCCGGTCAACGATTCTACACCGGTTGTAACTTTAAATGAAGGCAATACTCCGCTAATAAAAGCAGATAATTTAGCAAAAAAAATCGGCTTGGAAGCTAACATTTATTTAAAGTTTGAAGGTTCGAATCCGACCGGCAGTTTTAAAGACCGCGGAATGACGATGGCTGTAACAAAAGCAAAGGAAGAAGGAGCGGGGGCTATTATTTGTGCATCAACCGGAAACACTTCTGCTTCTGCTGCAGCGTATGGTGCAAAAGCCGGAATTAAAACTTTTGTACTTATACCTGACGGGTATATTGCTCTTGGAAAACTTTCGCAGGCAATGATGTATGGTGCGGAAATTATCGCAATTCAGGGGAATTTTGACGAGGCTTTGGAATGTGTAAGAAAAATTTCTGCAACCCACCCGATTACCCTTGTTAATTCGGTTAACCCGTATAGAATAGAAGGTCAAAAGACCGGAGCATTTGAGATTTGTGATGCTTTAGGTAAAGCTCCTGAATATCATTTTATCCCTGTTGGTAATGCCGGTAATATCACAGCATATTGGAAAGGTTACAAAGAGTATTATGCAGAAGGCAGTATCAAAAAGTTACCGCAGATGATGGGCTATGAAGCAGAAGGTGCTGCTGCAATCGTACGCGGAGAAAGGATTATGAAACCGGAAACTCTTGCGACTGCAATACGTATCGGAAACCCTGCAAGCTGGAAACAGGCAGAAGCTGCAAGAGATGAAAGCAACGGAAGAATAGGCTGTGTAAGTGATGAAAAAATTGTAGAAGCGTATAAAATGCTCGCATCTTCTGAAGGTATCCTTTGCGAGCCGGCGAGCGCTGCATCTGTTGCAGGTCTGATTCAGGCACATTCACAAGGTCTAGTAAAAGAAGGTGCTGATATTGTTTGTATTCTTACAGGAAACGGATTGAAAGACCCTGATAATGCAATAAAATATTCAAATGCTGATGTTAAAAAGACATCAGCAGATATAAAAGACGTATTAAAAGCAATGGGAATATAATATGCTAAGAGACGATTTTGTTGATGTCAAAAGGATTGTAATAAAACTCGGAACAAATGTTTTAAGAAACGAAGACGGCGAAGTTGCGATTTCTCGTATTTATTCGTTTATTGAAGATATGGCAAAGCTTGTAAAACAGGGAAAAGAAGTTATTCTTGTAACGTCCGGAGCCGTGGGTTTGGGTAAAAAGAAACTTAATTTAGATTCAACCGCCGAAGATGGTGTTAAACAGGCTTGTGCTGCAGTGGGCCAGAGCAGACTCATGTCTTTTTACGAAAACGGATTTGGAATCTACGATATTCCAATTGCGCAAATCCTGCTTACCGAAGACGATTTTTCTTTAAGATACAGATATTTAAGTCTCAGAACAACTTTAAATAAAATTCTTGAATTTGGAGTTGTGCCTATTATTAACCAGAATGATACTGTATCTACAATTAAAATGAATGCTATGTTATCCGGAATGAAGGTTTGTTTTTCGGATAATGATAAACTCTCAGCTCTTGTTGCAAGCGAGCTTGATGCAGATTTATTGATACTTTTATCAGATATAAACGGACTTTATGATTCTAACCCAAAAGAGAATCCTGACGCGAAGCTGATTCCTGTTGTCGAAAATGTAACAGACGAGATTATGTCTCTTGGCTCTGACGCTTCAGAAGGCGGAAGAGGGGGTATGAAAACAAAACTTGAGGCTGCAAAGCTCGTTACAAGATTCGGCGGGCGTGTATTGATTGCAAACGGCAAAATCCCTTACGTAATCAATAAAATATTTAATAAAGAAGAAATCGGAACAATATTTCTTCCGACACAAGAAAACCTTCCGGATAAAAAACGCTGGATAGGTTATGCAACAAATATCAGGGGCCAGCTTATTGTGAATGCAAAAGAAAAAAAAGCTGTTTTAGAACAGTGTTCGAGTCTTCTTCCTATCGGGATTATAAATGTAATTAATGATTTCAGGCAGGGAGAGGTTGTATCAATCTGTGATGAAAATAATGTTGAATTTGCGCGCGGTATGGTTAATTATAGCTCTGAAGAGTGCAGAAAAATTGTCGGGGCGCATTCTAACAATATTGAAAATATTCTTGGGTACAAGAACTATGATGCAGTAATTACAAGAGATAATATAACAGGTCTTATATAGCAAAATAATTTTTTGATTGTATAATAATAGCAGGAAAATAGGGAGAATATGATGCAGGAAGTTATTGAGAGGAAATCAATCAAAAATATAGATTTTAACTGTGATTTGGCACAAGCCTACGGGATATATAAAAATATTCAGGAATATGAGCTTTTGGATTACGTAAGCTCGGTTAATATTTCCTGTGGATTTCATGCGGGCGATCCAAGTACAATCAAAGAGGCAATGTTAAGAGCCAAAGAAAAGAATGTTGCAATCGGCGCTCATATAGGATTCAATGATATTCAAGGGTTTGGCTACAGGCCGGTTGAGCTTAAAGAGGATGAGCTGGAAGCGCTTGTAATTTATCAGGTCGGTGCAATTATGTCATTTGCAAAAGCCTATGGATTAAGTATCGAACACGTAAGACCGCATGGCGCAATGTATAAAATGGCGGGGGAAGATTTTACTTTCTCATCTAATATTGCACGAGCAATAAAAAAATGTTCAGAGTGGCTTGTATACTATGCTCCGGCAGGTGATATAACGGCTAAAGTAGGAGATTACATAAATATACAGACTGCGCAGGAAATTTCTTTAGAAAAAACTTACAATCCTGATTTAACTATTGACTATGCAATCCCTGATAATACGGATAATTATGATATGATAAAACGTTTTCAACACCTTTTGCATACATCACAAATCCGTAATAACTTAGGCGGGATGAGTTATGTGGAAGCAGGGACTATTCATTTTTCTAACAAGTACAAAAATTCTCTTGATTTAATCAAGCAGGCAAGAAATCTTATTGCTCCTGCTCCGGTTAATTATATTAATGCTAAATCTTCAGGATGGGTGGATTAATTTATGGGGTTTAATTTTAAAAATAATGTAAAAGTAACAAAAGATGTAGGCTGGCTTATACCTGGCCTTGAGGTAAAAAGATGGTTCTTTCTAATCTTTTTAGGCTCAATTATGATAGTTTTAGGTTTTATGGTTCTTGCAAATGTAAGACCTATTTATCTTACTTTAGAATTAATACGGAAAGCTGCCTTAATCTTGCCTTCAAATTTTCTTGCGGCGGTTTTTATTCTGGTTGGTTCTATTATATTTTTTAAGGGCTGGCAGAAAACTACATTATCTATTATGGATATGGATTCCCAAAAGGGAAATAATTCTATATTAGAGAAATTATACAGAAGAAGAAAGCTCAATAAAGGAGCCAAAATTGTTGCCATAGGCGGCGGAACCGGCTTATCAATGCTTCTTCGCGGGATAAAGAAATATACTAATAATATTACTGCAATAGTAACAGTAGGTGATGACGGCGGAAGTTCGGGCAGATTGAGAGAAGAGCTCGGGATTCTTCCTCCGGGCGATATCAGAAACTGTATTGCGGCGCTTGCTGATGATGAAGATTTGATTACGGAATTGTTTCAATATCGTTTCAAAACCGGCGAGGGGCTTGAAGGTCATAGTTTTGGAAATTTATTCCTGACGGCACTATGCTCAATTACCGGTGATATGGTAAGAGCAGTAAGAGAATCTTCGAATGTTTTAAATATAAGAGGTGTTGTTCTTCCTGCGACATTAGATGATATGAAACTTGCTGCTGTATTTGAGGATGGAAGAGTTGTTCATGGAGAATCTAATATTCCGGAAGTTCACGGAAAAATTAAGCGTCTTTTTACCGAGCCTGAACATTGCCGTGCTCTTCATGAGGCTATTACGGCGATTAGAGAGGCTGATTTAATTATTCTCGGGCCGGGAAGCCTTTATACCAGTGTTATTCCGAACCTTTTGGTTGATGGTATTGTAGAATCGATTGAAAAATCTCACGCAAAGAAAATATATGTTTGTAATATAATGACCCAGCCGGGAGAAACTGATAACTATACTGTTGCCAGTCACGTAAATGCACTTTTGACACATTCCGGCGGAAAGAAAATTATAGATGCAGTGCTTGTAAATGACAGTTTGCCGGATAATATGTCAGAAGGTTATGCGAAGAGCGGTTCTATTCCTGTAAGGCTGGATATGGAAAACATTGCTCCAATAGGAATTGAGGTCGTTTCTCAAAAACTTATTCAGGAAAATAAACAGGGGCTTGTAAGACATAGTTCCAGAAGAGTTGCAAGGGCAGTGTATTATTGGTATAGAAAAACAATGAAGAGGTAAAAGCGTGAAGACAGTAAATTTGTTTCAAAAACTAAAAGAGAACAATGAAAAGATTGCAATGCTTACAGCTTATGATTATTCTACTGCAAAAACTATTGAAGAAGCCGGTATTGATGCGATTTTGGTAGGTGATTCTCTTGCAATGGTAGCTTTAGGGTATAGAGATACTTATATTATTACAGCAGACGAGATGAAAATTTTTGTAAAGGCTGTTTCTAAGGGTGCGCCGAATTCGTTTATAGTGGCTGATATGCCTTTTATGAGCTACAACATTAATGTTGAACAGGGCCTGGAAAATGCGTCTAAGATGGTTAAAGCCGGTGCTTCTGCAATAAAACTTGAAGGGTGTAATAAGTATATTTTAACCTTGGTTCAACGGTGTGTAGAATCAGGAATACCTGTTTTAGGGCATTTAGGGTTTACTCCGCAGCTTATGAACACAATCGGAGGACATAAAATTCAAGGTAAAACTGCTGAGATGACTGAAGAAATTCTTATAAATGCTCAAAAACTTGAGGCTGCAGGCTGTTTTGCAATTGTTCTTGAACTTATGCCGGCCGAAAGCGCTAAATATATTACTGATAATCTTACAATTCCAACTATAGGTATTGGAGCAGGTGCGGGATGTTCAGGGCAGATTGTGGTGTCTGATGATATTTTGGGCAAGTTTACTGATTTCAGGCCGAAGTTTGTAAAAAAATATACTGATATACATAATATTGTGCTTGAAAGTATAACAAGATATAAAAATGAAGTTAAAGAACAGGTTTTTCCTTCGGAAAACGAATCTTTTGAGTTAAATCTGGAAGAGCAGAGAAAATTAAATATATAATCTTTACAAAACTTAAAATATAATATATAATTATTTTTAGTTTGTTTAAATAAGATTTATAGCGATGAATGATGAATTAAGACTTAATACTAAGCTTATCGGCTTTGATGGCATAATGGGCCGCTGGGACTTCTGTTTGAACTTTGTTTACCTCTGCATGATAGGAACTCTCTTCTCGATTCCTGCATCCGGGTATTTAATGTCCCATATCGGAAATTTTAGTGAAATTTTTAGTATGCATGTTATTTTCTGGGAGGCGCCGTGGCTTTTGAAATTATGGGTACTTCCCGGAACTGCATTTGTCCTGTATATAGGTGTTTCTCTTATTATCAGGAGGTTAAATGATATTAATGGCAGGGTTTGCAGGGACGCAAATACGATTGTTTCTGTTTTGTATGCCTTATCTACATTCGGACTTTTGTTTCCTGTCGGAATTTCATTTTTATTATATTTAGTTAACCTTGTAATCCTTTTATATATGATAATTGCAAAGGGTAAGATTACCGGTAAATATCCTTATGATTACAGAAAAGAGTTTAACTGGGGCGCATTTTTCGGAACCTGGATTTGGGGTTTATTTAATAAATCCTATAAGACACTCTGGATGCTGATTTTGTGGCTTACTCCGTGGGGGTTCTGGTATGCTCTTGTGTGCGGTTTTAAGGGGAACGAGTGGGCAGCAAAGAACAGGGATTGGCAAAATCTTGAAGAGTTTAAAAAGTCACAGGAAACCCAGACAATTGTGTTTGTAATTCTTTCGGTTCTTATAATTCCGATTATATATTTTTTAATAGTTATGGCAATTGTTGGGACAATCATTTTTACAGCAGTAGATGAAGCGAAAACATCTCCCGAGCATAAATCAAATACGATGGAGAAGCTTGAATCTGCAATAGATTCTTTGGGCTCGTTGTATTTTGAAAATTATGAAATAACTCCCGATGTAAACAAATTCTATGTATTGAATGATGATTGGAGAGGTTATTCATTCAGTGAAAAAAAGGATATTCTTGATATGGCAGCTACGATGTCGGCTTCCAAAAGAGAGAAGCTTTCTGATAAAAATGAGCATTTTTCAAAATCAGAAGAATTAAAACGTACAAAAATATACAGTTCTGAAACAGGTGAACTTTTAGGAGAATTTAAGTTAGACCAAGAAGTTTACTCCTCTGAGAACTCTGATTGGAAATCAATAATCAAAGCATCAATGAATGCTTATCAGTTTTATACTCCAACAAAAAATTAAGAAAGGAAAAACAAATGACAATTAATGGATTAAATGATGCTGACTCTGCACTTCAAGCTGCAGGCAGACAAGTAGGCAGTTTAGCAAACAATTCAGGTCAGGGGCCGAATTCTCCGGTTTTGGATGTAGTATCTAAAAAATTTAACTGGGGGGCTTTTCTATTATCATGGATATGGGGTTTGGGTAATAGAACTTATATTACCTTATTAATATTTGTAGGTGCGGTTTTAAGTATTGTTCCTATTTTAGGTTTTGTTGCGCAGTTGGGACTTTGTATCTGGTTTGGTATTAAGGGTAATACTTGGGCGTGGCAGAATAAGAAATGGCAAAGTATTGAACATTTTCATGAAGTTCAAAAGAAATGGGCTGTTGCAGGTGTTATTGTTGCAATATTAGGAATTGTAATATCGATTCTTATTTCAATGCTACTTGTGGCAGTTATGTTTAGTAATTCAGGAAATTCATAGCTTAAAATAATAAAACAAGCGGCCGGTTTATTAAACCGGCCGCTTGTTTTATTTAATTATAACTTCCAGCTGTTTAAATATTCTTCCTGCTCTGGAGTTAATGTATCAATTTCAATTCCCATTGACTCAAGTTTTAGTTTTGCAATATCAATATCAACCGACTCCGGAAGTGTGTATAGTTTGTTTTCTAATTTACCCTTGTTTTTTACTAAGAATTCAATACCCAGAGCCTGGTTTGCAAAACTCATATCCATAACAGATGCCGGATGGCCTTCTGCTGCAACAAGGTTCACAAGTCTGCCTTCTGCAAGTACATATACAGATTTACCGTTAGTTAATTTATATTCATCTAAGAACGGTCTTATGCGTTTGATTTCAACTGTATGTGCTTTTAAATCAGGAACATTAACTTCGTGGTCAAAGTGTCCTGCGTTACATAAGAATGCGCCGTCTTTCATTGTCATGATATGCTGTACATCGACAACATGTTTATCTCCGGTAACTGTAAGGAATAAATCTCCTTCTTTAGCAGCTTCTGCAATAGGCATTACTCTATAACCCTCCATAGCAGCTTCAAGAGCTTTAAGCGGATCGACTTCACAAACTATAACATTAGCTCCCAATGCTTTTGCTCTCAAAGCGCATCCTCTTCCGCACCAGCCGTAACCTGATATTACAACGGTTTTCCCTGCAATCAATATATTTGCAGCTCTCATAATACCGTCCATCGCGCTCTGGCCTGTACCGTAGCGGTTGTCGTATAGGTGTTTTGTTAAACTTGTATTAACACCTAACGCCGGAAATCTTAATTCGCCTTGATTTTCCAATGCTTGTAATCTTATAATTCCTGTTGTAGTTTCTTCAGTAGAGCCTATAATATGATTTGCCATCTCCGGTCTTTCAGCGTGAAGAGTTGCAACCAAATCGCACCCGTCATCTATAATGATATCAGGGTTATGGTCTAAAGCTGAGCGTACATGATCTCTATACACTTCAACAGATTCTCCGGCGTAGCCCAAAACCGGAATATCCCAGTATTTAACAAGAGCGGCTGCAACATCATCTTGAGTTGATAAAGGATTTGATGCTATTAAAACAGCATCAGCTCCGCCGTCTTTCATTACTGTGCATAATGCAGCAGTCTCTTTTGTAACATGCACGCAGGCAGATAATTTTAATCCTGCAAAAGGTTTTTCTCTCAAAAATCTTTCTCTTATTTTTCTTAAAACAGGCATGTCTTTCATTGCCCATTCGATGTTATTTTTACCTTGTTCTGCGAGGTTGATATCTTTAATATCATATTTTAATTGAGTAGCGTTCATAAATTCCTTCCTATTCCTTTAAATTCGCAACACTTACTGTATATATTGTATCACTAACATGAACAATAGCCCATCTAAGCGGATTAATGTTGCGTTTTGTTAACTCGCCTTCTATATATTCTACAGAAGGTGCGTGATTGTTAGGTATTTCGACTATTTCTGAAATCACTTGCATATTATTCTACCGTAACAGATTTTGCTAAATTTCTCGGCTGGTCAACGTCTTTGCCTAAAAATTCTGCTATGTAATATGCCAATAACTGTAGAGGTACAACTGCAAGCGCAGGTGATAAGATTTCTGAAATCTCAGGGATTCTTATTATACTTTCAAACAGTTCATTCAATTTCTCGTCTTCAGAATCCGTAAGCGCAATCATTCTGGCATTTCTTGCCTTTGCCTCTTCTGAATTTGAAAGAATCTTGTCATAAACTTTTCCCTTCATCAAAATTGAAAGCACCGGCATGGATTCATCAAGCATTGCAATAGGCCCGTGCTTAAGTTCTCCGGCTGTATATCCTGTAGCGTTTATATAACTTATTTCCTTAAGTTTTAAAGCGCCTTCTAAAGCCGTCGGGAAGTTTATTCCGCGTGCAATAAAGATAAAGTCTTTTGAGCCGGAAAATTTTCTTGCGCATTTTTGAATTTCTTCTTTATGAGCTAAGACCTTTTCAATTTTTTGCGGAAGAATTATCAGTTCGTGTTTCAAATCCTTTAAATTATTTATTCCCTTAACTTCTGCCATATAAATAGCAAGCAGATAGAACGAAATCAACTGTGCCATATATGATTTTGTAGCTGCAACGGAAACTTCAATTCCGGCGTTAACAGGTATAAGGCTGTCGGCTTCTCTTGCCATAGTTGAATCCGGACGGTTAGTAACAATTAGAATATGAGAGCCTTTGCTCTTGGCCTGTCTTACGGCTGTTATCGTATCGGCTGTCTCACCTGACTGTGAAACCCCTATTACAAGAGTATTCTTATCTGTAATAGTTTTTCTGTAAATATATTCGCTGGAAGGCTCCACATCAACAGAGATTCCGCAAAAATCTTCAATAATATATTTTCCGACCATTGCAGCATGTAATGATGTACCGCAGGCTACAATCTGAATACGGTTTAGATTTTTTAGCGTTTCTCTATCCAGTGTAACTTCTTTCAAGATAACATTCTCGTCAATTGCTCTAAGCTTTCCGGATAAAACATTTCTAACCACATCAGGCTGTTCATGAATTTCTTTAAGCATGAAATGTTTGTATCCCATCTTGCTTAAAGCAACAGGTTCCCAGGGCAGTGTTTCAATTTTTTGTTCCACAGGCTTGTTATCAATATCAATCAGCTGAATAGAGTCTGGAGTTAATGTAACAATCTGGTTATCTTCAAGATACATTGCTTTCTTTGTATATTGAATCAATGCAGGAACATCTGATGCAACATAATTTTCACCGTCTCCTAAACCTACAACAAGCGGAGCATTTCTTCTTGTAGCAACAATTGTATGAGGTAAATCCTGATGTATAACGCATAGAGCATACGCTCCTTCAATTTCCCTTGTAGCAAGTCTTACTGCTTCAGTTAAATCATGCGTTTCTCCGAATTTTGTAGCAACAAGATGCGCAATTGTTTCGGTATCAGTTTGAGAGCGGAATGTGCAGCCGCGTTTTTCAAGCTTTTCTTTTAATTCTTTGAAATTCTCAATAATTCCATTATGAACAACTGCGACTTTACCGCAATTGCAGGAATGAGGATGTGCGTTTTCAACAGTCGGAGCTCCGTGCGTTGCCCAGCGGATATGCCCTATTCCGATTGTGGATTTGGATATTTCCGCGTAATTCTTTTCTACGATGTTTTTCAGGTTTT
>CALUSZ010000058.1 GCA_944323495.1 Candidatus Gastranaerophilales bacterium | reverse complement strand
CCGAATGTTCTTTCGATATTATCTTGAATAACTTTTTTAACAGAATCATACTCAGTAGTAAGAGCAGTTCTTTCAGTTTCGAGCTTCGATAAATCCATATCGAATTTTTCATCTTTAGCATCGATTTGTTTAGTTTTGTATTCATACTCAGCTTCAGCTTTAGCCAGCGCTTTAGAATCAATAGAAGTAGTTTCGGTGTAACCGACATAAGTATCGGAGTTTGGCGAGGTTGATTCAAAAGAGAGTTCTCCGGATTTGTCGTCTATGTTAACAATATCAATAGTAATTTTGCCGGCCTGAACCATATTAGTCAGCCATTCTGAATTATTTGCAGCATCTCCGTCTAACCCATTATAATCAGCAATGCTGATACAGTTTCCGCCAGCGGCTTGAATTTGTTTGTAGATGTTAACGTAGTAATCAAAGAGTTCTTGATCAAATTTATCAAACTCATCAGACTCATTAGGATTAACACCTATAGCCTTGTAGAAAATTTGTTCAGCATATTTGTTGTAGAGATTGTAGTTGTAAGTTTTTTCTAGTTCGTCGTATTTAGCTTTGTTTTCATCATCGAGGTCATTATATCCACCATCTCCAGCTTTATCAAGAATCTTATTCATACTTTCTTTAATAGAGCTTAGAGTGGTGTCATTTTGATTTTCCTCTGCGACATCACATTGAGCCTGGTTTAGATTTTCATCAAAAGTTCCGTCATCAAGATTTCCAATACCTTCGTTATTCATCATATATATAGCGAAAGCATAAGGATCATCTTTTCCACCATCATCAATGTAGTTATCATAAGCATCTTTAATGTCATCTTGAACGATAAGTCTGTTTTTTTCATCTTTAAGAGCGTATTGGTATGTGGAATCAACGGCATTTTTTCCGCAGAGTGTGTTGAAAGTAGCAAGCACTGTATTTCCTTGCCAGTCTTTAACCGTAAGCGAAGTAGCATCAAGGGCTTCCAAGTATTCGTTGTATACTTGGTCAGACTGAGTAGCGAGTTGTACCTTAGCGTTTTGAATAGCTTGAGCTTGGTATTCAACATCGTGTATTCTTGCTGTAATTGCAAGCAGTCTAGCTTGCGAAGCTGCCATTCCCATTTTTTATTACGTCCTTAAGTTAGTCCCTTTAATATGTATTACGGCAGGAAAAGGGTAAAACTTTAGGATTATGTTTTAAATCGTTACATTTCTTAATAAAAAAGAGACCTCATTGAGGTCTCTTTTTTATTATAACTATTCGTTTTATACTAGTTCAACTGTATATTGGGCATTTCTTTCTGCAATTTCTACTAAGCTCTTAGAAACAGCCAGCATTGAAATTTCAGAGTCAAGTTTGTTAACACAAGAACCGCAGCCTATTGCAGATGCCCCTGCCGCGAATGCCAGCGGAGCTGTTGTCGGGTTAATACCGGTAGCTGTCATAACAGGAATTTCCACATTTCTTGTAAGCTCAATAGTATTAGAAATAGTTAATTCCGCTCTTTCTACAAGCCCCCTTACACCATTAGCAGGGTCTTTAGAAAAATGCCCTTCTGTTTGAATAAGATCAATTCCTAAATCTTCAAGTTCTCTTGCTAATTCAATTTGTTCAGCAATTTCTAATTCACCAGGAATTGTAACACAGAAGAAAATATCTCTGTCAAGAAGTTCTAAAGTTCTTTTGACAAGACTTAAAACTTGTGAAGCAGAGAATGTAAGCCCTTTTTTGTAAAGTGCATCAAAGTTGCCTAATTCAATTGCATCAGCCCCAAGTATTGCAGCATGAGCAAGTTCTTGTGGTTCAACAGAAGAAACAAATAGCGGCAAGTCTGTCATACTTCTTGCCATAGCTACGATATCAGGGTTTGCACAAATGTCGACAGCGCTTGCGCCAGAATTCGATGCAGCATTAACCACTTTTTTTACGCTTTCAACGTTGAAATTATCAATACCTGCAATAATCTTTACAGCTCTTTTTTCATTTAAAGCTCGTTTAAAACTTTCAATTCTTGACATATTTTTCTCCTTTTGTATGTAGATTGCGATATATTATCTCGTCTATTATACATTAAAATTTGAATGCTGGCAATATATAGACTGTTTGGAAACAGAATTTTGCTAGTTAAGCTAATTGTCAGAGCTTTTGTTCTCTGTAAATATTAAATTGTAAAACTTAGGGAGGCTTCCAATGTTCAGAAGATTATCTTTAGTCTTACTTATGTTATTAATGTCATTACCCGCGTTTCCATTCGGGCGTGACGATAGGAGTGCAGTTTCAATATATGAAAAGATTAATCCTGCAATAGTATCTGTTGATTCGCAGCTTTCTGACGGCTTATCTTGTGGAACCGGGTGCATAATAGATAAATCAGGTGTTATTTTAACCAGTGCTCATGTTATTGATGTTGGAAAAACGGTTATTGTTACGATGAATAATGGTCAAAATTATAATGCAAAGGTCTTAAAGCATCTTGGAGAAAATAAGGATATTGCACTATTAAAAATTGATGTGCCAAAAGATTTGAAAACTGTTAAGCTCGGTAATTCGGAGAAAATAAAAGTAGGACAGAAGGTTTGGGCTATAGGTAATCCTTTTGGTTTTAGCGGGACGCTGACACAGGGGATAATTTCAAGAATTGATTATGCAAAAAACAGAATTCAAACCGACGCGGCAATTAATCCCGGCTCATCCGGCGGACCTCTTTTGAATGCAAAAGGCGAGATTATCGGGATTAATCAGGCTATTTATAATCCTGATAATAATATTTCTAATATAGGTATAGGCTTTGCAACACCAATAAATTTGGTGAAAGAGTATTTACAGGAAAAAGAAGAAATCTAAGCTTCTGGCTTATCAGTATTGATTTCATTTAGCGGACTATTGATAATTTGAGGAATTTCTATTTTATTAATATCCTTTAGAGCTTTTTTACGTAATTTAGCAAACTCTTCTTTTACGGCTTCTATATCAAATGTATTGCTGACACTGTATCGCTTTGCATACTGAATGGCAATTGTCCCGCACTCAGGAGACTTTTCATATTTGAATATATTAAATTCCAGTATTATAGGTAGTTGTTTACCATCAATTAATATAAAATCAAGCATCCCTGTATTATTTTCTTCATCAAGATAAATTGCACTAGGACAGTTTATTTCATCAAGATATTCTCTAAAACTTTCGGCTTGGCTGATTGGAGAATACATATTAGGAAAATGGTGCACTGCAATCATTTCTGACCACGTATTTATGCCCTCGCCTGATTTGAAATATTCATTTAAATAACCATTATTTTCTTCACTTTTGGTACTGTATTGAAGTTGATATTTATCGCCCTGAAACTTTATAACATTTTCATCTTTAGCCCAGACAAATCCTGCTGTAATACAAAATAGTGTTAAAATGGTCAAAAATCTTTTCATAACTATCTCCATAATTAGAGAATAGCATATATAAAATAATTTGTGAATATTAACTTACAAATGCTCTGGCCAGTAGTTCAGCCGGCTCTGCAATTGCTGTACTATAAATTATAAAATCATTGTCCGGAGCAAAATATTTGCGCATAGCACTACGGTTTGTCACTTTTTCATAACAAACATACGAATCCACATTATCCTTCAAGTAGCCGGCAAAAATCCTTTGCTTGTGGGACAAATTATAGTCCTTCAAGTTTTTGACGATATACATATACCTATATT
>CALUSZ010000057.1 GCA_944323495.1 Candidatus Gastranaerophilales bacterium | reverse complement strand
GATTTTATCATATTCTTTAAGTTATCTCCCATCCTTTTAATAAGTCTTGTATTTGTATTTGTAGAAAGACAGAATTTTCTGGTAAACCACAAAACTGCAGGCGCAACCGCAATCATAAACGGTCCGGTAAGTCCTTCACGTCCTAAAACTTCCAAGCCTTCCTGAACATTATATTCCCCTGTAACCTCTTTATCTCTGTGAAAGCCGGTAAGTACACGAGGCAAGGTCATACCAAGACCATCCTGAATCAAGAAAGAGAGAAGGTATCCCTTATTCTCAATTCCTTGCATAACTGTACCTGACGCACCTAAAGCCCACATTCCGAATGACTTAAAGGAAGGATTCTGTTTTCTTTGGCTATGATTTTGATTCGGAGTTTGAGCGTTGATACTTGTAATTTTCAATATTCTATCCCTACATTTCAACTTAGTGTAATTCTTACACTATTATACAGATATACGCTAAATCCCACAAGATATAGTATATATCTTTTTAAAAAAAGTTTACATTATAAGGTCTTCAAACTCCAAAATATAGTTTTATATTATGATGCAGGGCCTTCTGATACAATATATTCTTTTTCTATCCCTTGTGCATCAAGTATAAAATCACATAATTCTCTTACAGCACCTTTCCCGCCCGGGTATGATGATTTAAAATTACATATTTCCTGAACCTCTTTTACTGCATCAGCAGGACAGCAGGCGAGCCCAACTTTTTCCAAGATACAAACATCGGGCAGATCGTCGCCCATATAGGATATGTTCTCATATGTAAGATTATACTTTTCCATTAATTCTTCAAGAGCAGGAAGCTTGTATTTTCTGCCTTGATATAACTCTGTAAAATTAAGATTCTTAGCTCTATGCTCAACCGTTCCGTTATGCCTTGCAGTAATTATAGCTGTAATAAAGCCGGATTTATTCATTCTGACGATACCATGTCCGTCTTTTGCATTGAAAGTCTTATATTCCACGCCATTTTCGTCATAAGTAATACTGCCGTCTGTCATTACACCATCAACATCAAAAGCCAAAAGCTTAATCTTTTTTGCAGCATCAATTGCACTCTTTTTTTTCATATAATAAACCTCCAGATATTTTAATTATAACACAAACTAATTAAGTACACTTTATCACGATTTAACTAACAAAGCAGCAGAATACAAAAAACAAGACAAAAGATTACTTTTTGTTACAATAGTATCAATGATATAAGCTAGTCCTTGGCAAATTTATAAATTTATAATATTATAAATCTTATTCCAAAATTAGGAGGGGATATGGAGAACTTTATAAGCTTTATACATTCTAATGCTATCGGAGTTTCTGCAACGATACTTATTATTGCATATATATTTATAGCCCTTGAAAAGATTCCAAAAGTTACAGTTGCCCTAATCGGTGCTGCAATAACTTTAATTCTGGGACTTTTAGGTCAAAACAAGCTCATAAATGGGGAATTTGAGCCTGGATATTTTATTAATTTTGTAGACTTTAATGTAATATTTCTTTTGGTTTCAATGATGATTGTTGTAAACATTGCAACCAGAAGCGGGATGTTTAATTGGGCGGCAATTGAAATGCTTAGAAAAACAAAGGGACACCCTAAATTGATACTTATATCTCTTTCGATTTTTACAGCAATTGCCTCTGCTTTTTTAGATAATGTTACGACCGTGATATTAATAATGCCTGTAACTTTTGTTATTGCTAAAGAATTGGATATTAATCCAATTCCATTTCTAATTACAGAAATCCTTGCTTCAAATATAGGCGGCACTGCCACTCTCATTGGAGACCCGCCAAATATTATTATAGGAAGCGCTGCAGGATTTTCATTTATGGATTTTTTAAAAGAGCTTACAGACATTGTTCTTTTAATATTAGTTGTTTGCACTGGAATCCTGGTCTTTATCTTCAGAAAAGATCTTGTTAGCAATCCAGAAAAAATGAAAAATATTGTAGAACTGGATAATTCCCATACAATAACTGATAAACCGCTTATGATACGTTCAGGGCTTGTCTTGCTGCTTGTTATCCTCGGGTTTATACTGCATGATGTTATACACATACAAACCTGTGTTGTTGCGATGGCCGGTGCAGCATTTTTGCTATTGTTTGAAAATCCGCATGAAGCTTTCCAAGAAATAGAGTGGAATACAATATTCTTCTTTATAGGGTTATTTATTATTATAGGCGGGCTTGAACATGCCGGCGGAATCAAATTAATGTCAGAATGGCTATTAGCTATTACTAATGGCTCGCAGCATGCTGCAGCTATGATTATATTATGGGCCTCAGGTGTTTTATCAGGAATTATTGATAATATACCTTACACAGCGACAATGGCTCCCCTGCTGGTTGAAGTTCAAAAGGTTATGGGGGTAGAATATACACACCCTTTATGGTGGTGCCTATCTCTCGGGGCTTGCCTAGGAGGCAATATGACAATAATTGGAGCAGCTGCTAATGTTATTGTGTCTGAAACAGCAGCTGCGGCAGATTATCCTATAAAGTTTATGGATTTTTTAAAATATGGTGTACTAATTACCACTGTTTCATTATTAATGAGTACAGGATATATCTGGCTGAGATTTTTAACCTAAGGAGATTTAAATGAAATATTCAGATGACGGAACACAATATCATATCGGGCTTAAAGAGGGGGATGTTGGTGAATATGTAATTCTTCCCGGAGACCCTAAAAGATGTGCAAAAATTGCTGCCTACTTTGATGATGCAAAACTTGTTGCGGATAGAAGAGAATTCACAACGTATACTGGTTTTCTTAACGGAGTAAAGGTAAGTGTTACATCAACAGGCATAGGAGGCCCTTCTGCCGCTATTGCCTTAGAAGAACTGGTAAAAGTCGGCGCAAAATATTTTATCCGTGTCGGAACCTGCGGCGGAATGGACACTGATGTAAAAAGTGGAGATTTAGTTATTGCAACCGGCGCGATTAGAATGGAAGGCACTACAAAAGAGTATGCTCCTATTGAATTTCCGGCAGTTGCTGATTACGAAATAGTAACTGCTCTTATAAATTCTGCGAAAAAGTTAAGCCTGCCGTACCACGTTGGGGTTGTCGAGTGCAAAGATTCTTTTTATGGGCAGCATAGCCCGGAAAAAATGCCTGTAAGCTATGAGCTTTTGAATAAGTGGGACGCTTGGCTCAAGTTAGGTTGTCTCGCATCAGAAATGGAGTCAGCGGCATTATTTGTTGTAGGAAGTTATTTAAGAGTAAAAGTAGGCTCGATATTTCTGGTCGTAGCAAATCAGGAAAGGGAAAAACTGGGGCTGGAAAATCCTGTAGTACATGATACGGACTCTGCTATTAAAACGGCCGTAGAAGCAATAAAAGAGCTTATTGCACATTAATAAACTTATGTACCTGAGGAATTAACCTAGTTTTTGGATAAATGGAAAGACATTTATCTAAAATTTTAGACATAAATATTGAATCCATAGCAGAGTTAACTCCCTCCATTTTGGGTTGCAAAATCAGTTCAATATCATATTTTTTGCATAATTGGGTCATTTTTGTGATTTCCGAATCAGTAATTTTAGAATCAAATACAACTTTTGCAAAAAGTTTCTTTTGGTTTGCAATCGCAAAAAATTTGTCATGTTCTTCCCACAGCTCATCAAGTCCTGTACAAGAAGGAAGCTTTATATCCGCAGACACGTAAGTTACGTCATCAATAACATCTTCCAAATTCTTATACAGAGTTCCGTTTGTCTCAAGGTACACCGGAAGTTTGCATTGCGGAAGAAAATCTTTCAGAAACTCAACATTCAAAAGCGGTTCCCCCCCTGTTAAAGATACTGAATGGCAATCTAGGTTATTATCTATTATTTTCAAAATTTCATCAAGGGAATATTCTGCCGCACCATTAGCGTCAAACTCCGTATCACAGTATCCGCAATTTAAATTACATCCGCAAAATCTTATAAATAACTGTTTGTATCCGACATAAGGCCCTTCACCCTGTATCGAAGCAAAAATCTCTTTTACTTTTACCATTTTCTATTCTCTTACTCTGCCGGAAGAAATTTCTCTGAGTTTTTTGTACAGATTTATCTCTTCCTGTGTCAAACTCTTTGGAATTTGGATTTCCACAGTTACAATCATATCACCAACTTTATTATTTTGCACAATTCCGCAGCCGCTCAAACGAATCTTCTGTCCGTTTTGAGTATTCGGAGCTATTTTAAATGAAACATTACCTTTTAGAGTTGGGATTGTAATTTCAGCGCCAAGAGCGGCTTCATAAGGCGCAACCGGAATGGTCTTAAGGATATTAAGCCCATCCGTTTTGTAGTTTTTGGGTTCTTTTATGTGAATTGTCAAATACAAATCGCCATTTGCACCGCCATTTATTCCCTTTTCGCCTTCTCCGGCCAGTCTTATTTTTGATTTGTCTTTAATTCCTGCCGGAATTTTTACATTAAATCTTTTATATGTTGAAGTTTCGCCTTTACCTTTACAGTAAGGACATTTAGAAGCATTAACAAATTTTCTGCCGTTGCATTTCGGACAGATTTGGGTTTGGAGCATATTTATAATTTTGGTCGTCCCGCCTGCTGCTTCAAAAACAGAGATTTCTACATCAGAATAAATATCATCACCTCTTTTGGGGGATTCGGTCTTCTTTTGGGCATCTTTGTATCTTTTTGAAATAAACTCTTCCCAATTAAAAGTAAAGCCCTGCTTTTTGGTGTGGTATGTATCTTTTCTTGGAGTCTCTTCTTCTGTTTTTGAAGAACTTTTAGCGTATGAATAGAACCTTCTTGCTGTATCATAATCAGCCTTTCTATTCTTATCCGAAAGGATTTCGTACGCTTCATTAATTTCTTTAAATTTTGCAATCACATCGGGAGAGCTTCCCGCAACATCAGGATGCCATTTGCGTGCAAGATGACGGTAGGCAGATTTGATTTCATCTGCTGTACTAAACTCCGGTATGTCTAAAATTTTGTAGTAATCTTTAGCCATACTAAAAATTTAATGATAAGAATAAAAAAGTCAACGGATATTAATACAATAGTTTAATAGCCTTTTTGTCCCACTTGAAATTATACTAACTCGGTGATATCATCAAAGCATGTTTAAAAAGTGTTT
>CALUSZ010000056.1 GCA_944323495.1 Candidatus Gastranaerophilales bacterium | reverse complement strand
TTCTTGAAAGATTCAAAAATTCTATAATAGAAGATGAAGTTAATTTTGTATCAAAGAGCCTTCTTATAATAGATTTTGAGCGCAGAATTTATGAGAATCCAAACTTAAACCCTGCAGATTTGTGGAGCGATTTGAAGCTTAAGTATCTGAACAGAAAAGAATCTGCAGATAACGAGTGGGCAGCTATACCGCATTATTTATCTCATCCGGCTTATTATCAAAACTATTTCCGCGCAAATTTGATGAAGGTTCAGATTTATAATTACCTTAAATCATCGCTTGGAAATCTTACGGAAAACAAATCCAGTGCGGAATTTATGGATAAGAATATTTTTTCTTTGGGTGCTTCCGTTGAAGAATATGATTTGATAAAGAATCTCACAGGCAAAGAGTTCTCATCGGATGATTTTATAAATATGTTTAAATAAATCATACAAATAATGTTTTGCGTTTTCTATATTAAGTTCTATAATAGAGACGAGAAGGAGAAGTTTATATGATTAAAAAAGAACTAATTTTTTTAGGCCCTCCTGCTTGCGGTAAAGGTACTCAAACCAACAGATTGTCTGAATACCTGGGTTTTCCGCATGTAGATACCGGCTCATTACTAAGGGCTGAAATGGCAAAAGAATCCGAAGAAGGCAAAATAGCAAAATCATTTGTTGAAAAAGGACAGCTTGTTCCGGCAGATTTGGTCGGAAAAATTATTGCAAAGAAACTGGCAGGAGATGACTGCAAAAACGGATACGTGCTTGATGGTTATCCGAGAAGCCTTGAGCAGGCTCAAATGCTGGAAAAAATTAATGCGGAAGTGGATAAGGATATTGAGGCTTCTTTTAAGGCAATATATTTTGATATTGATACTCAAATCCTTATTGACAGAATTGTATGCCGTCAATCTTGTCCTAAGTGCGGTGAGATTTATAATACAAAATTTAAACCTTCTAAGGTTGAAAATATTTGTGATAAATGCGGTACAGAATTAAAAACAAGAGCAGATGACAATGAAGAAACCGCAAAAGCTCGTTTTGATACATATTTCAGAGAAACAGCTCCGCTTGTAAAATTTTATGAGGATAAAGGAGTTCTGTATAAGATTGATGCAAACGGTTCGATTGATGAGGTTTGGGACAGGCTTTTAAAGGTTGTTGAAGCTTAATCGTATAAAAAGCGGGTTTGATAAAACCCGCTTTTTTAATCAAATAAATTGATTATGTTTCTTCATAAACAAGTTTATCCAGACTTACACCAAGGGCTTGTGCCAGACAGAAAAGCAAGTATGCACTTGGTGTTACATGAGCATTCTCAATTTTTGTTAAATGTTTAGTAGATATATTAGCTAATTCTGCAAGCTGTTCTTGAGTTAGTCTTTTTCTGGTTCTTTCCACTTTCAAATTTAATGCTAATATTTCTCTAAATTTCTGTTCCATAAAAGAATTATATAAATTGGTTTTATAAAATTTAACCGCTAATAAGATACTTTAAGTTGCATATATAATACTTACATGGTATTATTTGATTACAATGTTATAAATAAACGGTGATTTAATATGAATACATTGAGTGAAATTAACAAAATGCAGGAATTATTTAACAGTAATAGAATCCTTTTAAATTCTTTAATCGGATATTGCAGGCATGATGTAAATAAGACTGATGAGATTACAAATATTCTTTCCGGGTTAGAAATAATTTTTGAACAACAAAATGAAATAGATAAATTAAGAGAAAATTTGTGTAAAAACTAAATTTCTCCAATCAAATCGTATTCAGCGGCTCCTGTAATCTTAACCATCTCAATATCACCCGGAATAACGAGTTTATCTGTTTGTATATTAACAATACCGTCTATTTCAGGCGCGTCATACTGGGTTCTTGCAATAACTTCTCCGTCATCAGAACAGCATTCTATAATACAAGGGATAGTTTTGCCGACAAATTTTGTATTTCTCTCTTTGGATATTTCCTGCTGGATTTCCATTAATTTTTTATACCTTCTGTTTGCCTCTTTTATGCTAACTCTGTTTGGCATACTATAAGACGGAGTTCCTTTTTCTCGTGAGTATTTGAATACGCCCATTCTGTCAAATTTCATATCACGGACAAATTCGCATAAATGTTCAAAGTATTCTTCTGTCTCACCCGGGTAGCCTACAATAAACGCAGTTCTAATAGAAACCCCGGGTATCCGTTTTCTTATATTTTCAATCATCGGCCGATAGTCGAATGCAGGACGATTCATCATCTTTAGCATTTCAGGATGTGAGTGCTGGAGCGGGATATCAACATATTTTACAACTTTATCCAATCTTGCAATTGTATCCAGAAGCTCGTCGCTCATCTGGGTCGGATAAGCGTACATTACTCTTATCCAGCCTAAACCTTCTATTTTATTTAATTCTTCAAGAAGTTTTGGAAGCATTGGTTTTTTATAAATATCAATGCCGTATCCTGTTGTGTCCTGGGCAACAAGAATAATTTCCGTAACCCCTTTTTGTACAAGTTTTTTTGCTTCTTCAACAATATTTTCTATTTTTCTGGAGTGATAATTCCCTCTAAGATAAGGAATTACGCAATATCCGCACCTGTAATTACATCCGTCTGCTATTTTTATATATGAGCTTGCGCCCATGGTAATCTGCTGCCTTTCAATATTTTCGGGGTAAATATATTCAGGATTTGGATTGACTTTACAGGTGTAATCATCACTTTCCAAAACTTCAACAATTTTAGAAAAATCAGTGGTTCCCAAGACTCCTGCAATCTCCGGAATCTCTTTTTTTAATTCTTCCGGATGTTTTTGAGAAAGACATCCTGTTACAATAACTTTTTTGCCTTTATCAACCAGTTCTAGAATAGACCTTATTGATTCTCTTTCAGCATCACAGATGAATGAGCAGGTGTTAACAATAACCGTGTCTGTCTCGTCTTCATTCAGCGTAATCTCATACCCGTTATCTTTGAGTATTCCGAGGATTAATTCCGAATCAACTAAATTTTTTGCACATCCGTGGCTTACAAGAGCTATCTTTTTCATAACTCCAGTTTAGCATGGAAAAATTAATGATTGGAAGTTTTTTTATTCTTTTTCTGCGCCTTAACATGTTTTTTTGTAAACTGCTGGGGCGATAGGCTGTAAGATGTTTGAATACGTTTTACGCTTATAACATCAGGCATTGCCTGCAGTGCTGTCATAACTTTTCTTAACGTATCAATATTATCCAGCTCGATTCCAAGCTCAATAATACCAA
>CALUSZ010000055.1 GCA_944323495.1 Candidatus Gastranaerophilales bacterium | reverse complement strand
CGGCATTGTATTCACTCTCCTGCGTATCATTGAGTTTCACTGATACGTTATCTACACTTACCCCGTGGGATATTAGATTGTCTTTAAGACCATCTAAGCCCTTCATAATAAGATTTCGTGCTTCCTGTGTTGTTACGGTAAACTGCGCCGATAAACCTTCCGGTGTATTTATAAGCTGTACGGATACTTTGCCCAGAGATTCCGGATTAAGCACAATATTTACCCTTGAACCGCTCTGCATGCTCTCCATCTGTTTTGTTATCTGTTCCAATATCTTATTTGGATTAGCCTCTAAAACCTGATTGTTTGGCTTTACTGTCTGAGTGTTCGTGCTCTGGTTTGTATTAAATTGAACTTCACTATAATCGACATCGCCTTGCAGCATAACCTTTACACTGTGTTCTTCTGCACTTTCATGGTGCATCAAATCACTTTGGGTATCATCACTGCCGCTTTCTGCATCTATTGATTTAATATTGAGTTCTTTAATCTGTTCTTCATTAAGAATGTCTTCTATTGCTTCATCAGTCTTACTAATAGTTTCTTTAACTTTTGTCTGTCCTTCTGTTGCAACTTGTACTTCATCAGATACAGCTTCAGCTGTCTCAAGAAGAGTTTCTATTTCTTCAAAATTTTGCATAACTTCTTTTGAACTTTCAGTTTCCGGAAGGGTTATTGCTTGAGCTGTTTCTGTTATTTCTGTAATCTCTTTCATTTCATCTGTTTCAGTTTTACTATCTACGTTGTTGGTTGCTTTGTCTTTTTCGTCCTCATCTTCTTCATCTTCAATATGCAGGATTTTTTTTGCAATCTCTTCTGCATCTAATTCTTCACCGGTGCTTGCAGTCGCTTCGGTTTCGGAAATTGATGAGGTTGTATCTTCACTATCAGAAGATTCTGTGTTTTCGTCTTTTTGTCCCTGTGAAGCTAAATATGCAATAAGCTCTCTTATATCGTATATTACACTGCCTGCAAAAGTTTCGTTTGGCTGCAAGCTTGTGTCATTATCTGTCTCTTTTGAGCTGTCTTTTTCATTTTTTAAGCCGGAGGCAATTGTATTTGTATCAGAAGATTTTTCGGTTTTATCTGATTTCCCTGATTTACCCCCCAGAGCGTTTTGTTTGTCAAAAAGTTTTTGGAAATCGACTTTTGAGTCATCAGCGCTAAAGTTTGCAGCAGCTGTCGATGCTTTCTCCTGAACATTTTGTAAATTATTAATACTATTGAATAAATTTTGTATCATACTGCTTTAAACCTTGCTGATGTAATATCGTCTATTTCTTTCATTTCCAGGTGCAGAAATTCTTTATAAAATTCTTTTTCCTGTTTTTCCTTTAATTTCTTTAAGATTTCTACTCTCTGGTGTGCCTCTTTAACCTCTTGCTGTTTTCTGGAAAGAATCGCCTTTGTGTTATTAATAATTCTTTCCTGATTTTTTGCGTCATTTACGAGTTTTATACCAAATACTCTGCGGCCTTCAATCTGCCCGATATCGAGTTCGGAAGATGATGATAGAATTTCCATATATCTGGTATTTTCTTCCTGGCTTGATAGTATACCTTGAAGCTTTTCTTGCTGTTGATTGAGAGCAGAAACTATTTTTGCCATCTCCATCTGTCGTTGTTCAAGCTCCTTTTCGCGCATATCAAGCACTACCTGAAGCCGAAACTTGTATTTCTTCAATTTACCTACCTCGTCCAAAATGGTACTATTAGTACCTCTAATACTTTACAGCATGACGGCATGCTTACCATCATTTATTTGGTTGAATTTGTTTGTTAATAAATTTTGCAAATTTACTGCAAACATGATATAAATAATTACAGGTAATTTAGTTAGGAGAGTTTTATGATTATTCAGCAATTTTTTAAAGTTATTCAATCATTTTTGCATGCATTTGTTAATAAAATCCAGGATCCGGTTTTAATGGCGGAGCAAGGGATTAGAGATTTGAAAAAAGATTATGATACGAGTATGAAGAATTTAGCCGAAATTAAATCAATGGCTATTGAGACTCGAAATAAAATTGCAGAGCAGACAGAGATTGCTAAAGATTATGAAAAAAAAGCTATAATGCTCTTGCAAAAAGCGCAAAGCGGCGATTTAAGCAGAGGCGAAGCTGACAGATTAGCTTCTGAAGCTTTAAAGAAAAAGCAGGCTGCTGTAGAAAATATTAAGAAATACACTTTAGATGCTAAAAACTTCGAGGCTATGGCTGATAAGCTGGAAAATAAAATTGCTAATTTAAGAGAGCAGATTGGTAATTGGGAAAATGAAGTTAAAACTTTAAAGGCTCGTCATAAGGTTGCAATTACTTCTAAAAAAATGAATAAACAGATGATTTCTATGAGCGGTAATAATGCACAGGCTCTGCTTGAAAATATGAAAGAAAAGGTTAATAAGGAAGAAGCTTTGGCGCAGGCTTATGATGAGATGACATCTATTGAAACTGATATTGATAAAGAAATTAATGATGCGATAGGAACAAACTATTCAGATGAGGTTCAAAGATCTTTATTAGAATTAAAGAAACAAATCGCACCTACATATTTGCTGGAACAAAAACAGAATAGTGAAGAACAGAATTAATATAAGGAAATTTTGAATGAATATTTTTGTTGCTGTAATTATTGCATTATTAATATTTTTTGTATTTATTGGTCCGTTCATTTCAAGTGGTCTTGTTGCAGGGCTGTTGCTGTTAGCAGCGGTAGTTGTTGGAATTATTATTTGGAAACGGAACTTTGAACTGAGAAAAACGGTTTTAAAAGATTATGATTCCGAAAAACTGATGATACAGAATGTTCAAAGAGGCGGTGTGATAAGGCTTTTGAATGTTGACGGGCAGATGGGAGACCTGGATTTAAAAGTTATCGGAAGAAACCTCTATATGGAAGGGAATTACAGCTGGTATGAGCTTGAGTGCGTGAATGCTGATGGCGAAAAATTCTGGATTGATGTTGAGGATGATGATGAGCTTGTTGTATCAATTGTGTTAAAAAAATTGCAGAAAGCTGATATCAAATTTTCTCCGAATTCTTTGGTTATGATTGATGAAAACGAATCGGGGACGGCATCTTATGAAGGGCAGAAGTTTTTATATATAGATTCCGGTGAAGCAGTTTTTTATAAAAGAAGTGATGATAAGGTTAAAGAAAAGCTTTATTATTGGGATTTTAAATCCGGGAAATATTTGATTTCTGTTGAAAGTTGGGAAAATGCGGAAGGAAGAGACAGTATGGAATACTTTTATTCCCAAATTCTTAAACCCGCTTCAATAATTGTGTATTCAATAAGAGGAGAAAGTGAAGAATGAATGATATTATAGTTAGTCTTATCTATCTTTTTGTATCGTGTATAATTCTTATACTTGCAAAAGGGTTGTATGTAAGAACGCTTAAATATGATATGTATAAAGAAATCGCGTCAGAAAACTATACGGCAGTTATTCCATACTGCGGGTTTTTACTCGGTAATGCAGCAATTTTGGCAGGAGCTTTTATCGGGCCTGATTCTCAGAGTACATTTGTAAGAGAGCTTGTTTATTATCTTTTGTATGCAGTTCTTGGAATATGTTTGACTCTTTTTTCCGGATTTATTGCTGAAAAATGTATTTTGCATAAATTCAATAACACTGATGAAATTGTAAGAGACAGAAATATAGGAACGGCAGCAGTATATTTTGGTATTTATCTTGCTTCCGGTTTAATTATATCGGCCTGTGTAACAGGAGAGACTCTTGCAGGGCAGCCAAAATGGTACGGACTTGTGTCTACTCTTGTATATTATGCTCTCGGAATGGTGTTTCTCATTTTGTTTGCAAAACTGCATGATAGATTGATACCTTATTCTTTATTAGAAGAAATCGAAAACGACAATGCGGCTGTCGGAATATCTTTTGCGGGAAATATTATTGCAATAGGTTTAATCCTTATGAGAGCAACAGTCGGAGATTTAGGAAACTGGCAGCAGGGACTTATCAGTTATTTTATTGATATAACCGCGATTGTTCTTTTATTGCCGGCGGTTAGAATTCTCTTGGATAGAATTCTTGTAAAAGGAGTAAATATAGCAAGAGAGGTTAGGAATAACAATATTGCTGCAGGACTTGGTGAAGCATTTGTTATTGTAGCCTTTGCTATAATGATATTCTTTATGGTTGACTTTGTGGGAATGGTTTAAGATAAGGATTATTTTTAATGATAATTGATCCAAAAAAGAAGATTAAAGATTTGTATTTTTATAATAACTTACTCATAATTGTGATGATATTTTGTATAACCTGTTTTATAACGTCTATATCACTGGAAAATGGCGGGCAGACAAAAAGTTATTCCGGTGCAATAAGGCAAGGACAGCTATTTGGGCCTATAAAGATTGAAAAAAATAAGCCTAAAATTTATATAATCAAAAGCTCATTTTATGGCAATAATTCAAGTACTTATATAACAGGTGAAGTACTTGATGAAAACAAAGATACTTTGTATGAATTCGGTAAAGACCTCTGGCATGAAAGCGGCTATGATTCTGATGGACATTGGTCTGAAAGCGATAGAAATATGCAAGTAAAGCTTACTTTTAGCGAACCGGGAACATATTATATTCAGATGGGAGAAGAAGTTGGAACAAGTTCTTATCGGGCATATAATGCACATTATAACACTGCAAGCGGAAGTTCTCTGCAAATAATTTCAGCGCGTTCAAGCGGAATTCCGCATTTGATGATAGGGGCGTATTTCTTGCTTGGAGCAATATTGATATTTATATTTCTTAATCCGCAATGGGTAGGAGAAAAGCTTGAAGACTGGAATGAGAGATTAGGGGAGATGGGAGATTGAGAAATAAGAATTTTAATATAATCTGCTATTTAGCTTTTATTGCAGTACTTGTTGTTATTTATATTGCCTGTTTTAACGCTTCATACCGCGGTTATGGCTACCCGGGATACAGAGGATATCGTCACCATCATCACTCGTTCTGGTACTTTGGCAGGCATGATTATTCATATAGTCCAAGTGTAAGAGAAAACAGCCTATCCGGTTCAAGATTTTCTCGTAAGGGGATAAACGGTGGAAAATAGAAATATTTTAACAAGAAAAGATTCGGCAATTCTTCTATTTTGCGTGTTTGTTGTCGGATACTGTACAATTGTTTATGAACTGCTTATAGGGAGCATATCTTCATACTTTATCGGAGACAGCATTAAACAGTTCTCTATAACTATTGGACTCACAATGACATCAATGGGAATTGGAACGCTTATTTCAAGATTCTTTAAGAAAAATCTGATTTATTGGTTTATATTAATAGAACTTTTAATTGCAATCGTTGGCGGGCTTTCGGTTCCGATTTTATACTATGTTTATTCTATACAGTTTTTATATTATCCGATAATGTGTATTTTGATTATGATTATAGGAACACTTATCGGGCTTGAGATACCGCTGCTTACAAGAATAATGGAAGAGTATTTTCAGCTTAGGGAAAATATATCGAATGTATTGTCTCTTGATTATTTGGGCGCATTTCTTGCTTCTCTTGCGTTTCCGTTTATACTCCTTCCGCTTCTGGGAATCTTTAACACTTCACTTTCAACGGGACTTTTGAATTTATTAATAGGAATTCTGACTTTTATTTGGTTTAAAAACAAACTTACACTAAAAAGAAGGCGCATGTTAAAGGTGCAAAGCGGATTAATTCTCGTTTTGCTCATCGGGTGTCTCTTATTTTCAAAAGAGATTTCTATGTATTTAGAAAATTCAATGTATGACGACAGGGTTATTTTTTCAAAGCAGACGCCGTATCAAAAATTGATTATTACTAAAAATAAAGAAGATGTAAGACTTTTTATAGATGGAAATGTTCAGTTTTCGACTATTGACGAATACCGCTACCATGAACCTTTGATTCATATACCGATGAATCTGGTTAAACATAGAGAAAATGTTTTAATTTTAGGAGGCGGTGACGGTCTGGCTGCAAGAGAAGTTTTAAAATATTCTGATGTTAAGAAAATTACTGTTGTGGATTTGGATAAAGAGATGACGGATTTGGCAGTAAAAAATACTGTTATGGCGGAATTAAACGAGGGAAGTTTTAAAAATCCAAAAGTCGAGATATTAAATGAGGACGCTTTTAAGTTTTTAGAAAACTCTAAGCAGTATTTTGATGTAATAATAATTGATCTTCCGGATCCTAACAATTCAGCGCTTGCAAGATTGTACAGCAAAGAGTTTTATAAAGTTGTTAAACAAAAACTTGCGCGTGATGGCGTTGTCGTAACTCAAGCTTCAAGTCCGTTCTTTTCTCCAGAAGCGTTCTGGTGCATAAATGAGACAATGAAATCGGCCGGATTTAAGTACACAAAACCTTATCATTCTTATGTTCCATCGTTTGGCGACTGGGGATTTATACTCGGAGCTAACAAAAAAATAGATGAAAGCTCTATCGAAATCAATGTACCAGTTAAGTACATTGATAAAGGGATTATAATGGATTTATTCTATATACCCAAAGATGTAAGAAGAGAAAACATACAGGTTTCAACTCTTAATAATCCACAGGTGCTGCATTATTATCTTAGCGGTTGGAAATATTGGGATTAGGACTATTCTGCCGGGTGCATTCCTTTTATTCCGCGAAAACCTCTTTGGGGAGTGTATTCCCAGTTAAATTTACCGTATAGCGGCGCTATATCATCTTCTATTATTTCCCAGATATAGTCCATTTCGTATCGGGCTCCCTGCCGGTTAAGATATTCTGCTAAAAGCTCTGTTTTAGTATTTCCGGCACCGCGTCCGAGACCGCAAAGCGAAGAGTCTACAATTATATTTCTTGATTCCATATAGTTTATAAATTGTATGGAAAGCCCAAGAGAAAGCTGAATATTGTTGTGCGAATGAAAACCGAGTTCAATATTCTTATCAGTGTTTTCTAAAAATAACGGCATAATTCTATCTAAATCTTCAGGAAACATAGAACCATACGAATCTACGATATATAAAGCATCTGCACCTATAAAATTTGCTCTTTTACACAGCTTCTCTATATCGTTTTCGCTGTATTCCATAATATTTGAAGGCTGCAAAAAAACTCTATATCCTTTTGATTTCAGCTCCTCTAGCGTAAATGATATTTCATCAAGATTTTCTTTGTGAAAAGCTATTCTTATAATATCAATTATTCCGGAATTGGTCTCTAAATTATCAGGGTTATATTTCCCGAAATCAAACATTAGGGCAAGCTTAGAATTATTATTAAATTTGTATTTTTCAATATTATACGGTGTGTTAAAAAATACGTTTCCGTTATTATGCTTTTTTTTACTTAACCAGCCGCATTCAATAATATCTATGTTTGCTTGATTAAGGTTTTTGATAATATTTTTAATACAATTTTCTCCGAAAGAACCCTCTGTAACATATGCACCGTCTCTTAATGTACAGTCTAAAACCCTAATTCCCATATTTACCTCTTTACATATCGTAACAAAAATATCACTATATAGCAATTTTTATTTACTTTTAGACTTTATAATAATATAAAGGTGTGTAACAAAAAGGTTAGGTTTTTATGACAAATCCAATTAATCCGAATTATTCAGGCGTAACGATTCAAATAGCAAATCCGGCAGTTTATGCGGGGCCGGGAGGTTATCCGCAGGCGCAGGGAATTAATGGTATTCCGCAGACTTATACCGGTATGCCAATAGAACAGCAGGTCCCTGCGCAAATACAAAATCCTTATGGAATGACAAATCCTGCACAGGGGCAATATGCTTACCCTCCTCAATATTATTTAAACAACTACAATTATCAGGGAACTCCGGCCGGTGTACAAAAGCAGGCAGAAATAAAAGGTGCTACAGAAGAGGTAAAAGGTCTGCTTCCGGCACCAAATGATGAATCAATGAATAATGCACAGGAGACAACGGCTGACAAAAAGAACGTTAAAGAATATGAAGTGAAAGCCCCAGAACCACAGGATTTGTCAAAATCTCAAGGTGTAATAGATGATTTAGATGCAAGAGCCGCTGCATTAGAAGAAGAAAAGAAGAATGCTAAGGATTCTAAAGTCGTACCGCTTACGGACGACTATATAAAATCACTTGAAAATTATTTGAATAACCCGAATGAAGAAATTCGTCTTATGGCATCAAAAGAAATTCTGACAAGATTGGATGAAGACAAAAGGCGCTATGATGATCCTGCTTTGAATGCTTTATTAAATAAAATGCTTCAGGATCCTTCTAAATTGATTCGTATAGCTTCTCTAAGCGCATTTTCGTCTGAACTTGCAAGCGGAAATGATTATACAATAGAGCTTCTGCATAATATTCAGGCAAATCCTGAAGCTGATAAAGAAGATGTATTACAGGCTGCTGATATTTTATTAAAAATGTCTCAGGGAAAAGAAGTAAAAGATATTCCGGATCCAAAGGTAAAGGAAGAAACTAAAAAAGGATAGTTCATCATGTTTTCGGTTGCAAATGTAGTATGTAAAACAGTTGGAATAGCAGGAATGAGCGCGGCTCTTTATGATGCCGGCAAAGTCGGCAGTGAAGAATCCAGAAGAGAAAAATTAATCGTTAATGCCGACCACTTTGAGCGTGTTCATAATGCAACCAGAACAATGTCAACAGAAAGTCATGTTACTAATTTTATTCAAGATAAGGTTGCAGATTATCGTATGAATAATCCGCTGGTTTCAATATTTGGAAGTATTAAAGGTTTCTGTAAAGGGTTTTTAAATTCATTAGGAGAACATATCTTGCCAGTTTCCCTAGCTTCAATGGCACTTGCCGGTAAAGGCATTTTCGCCAAAATCGGAGCCTGGGGGCTTGCCGGATATACAGCACTTATGATTGCGAAAGAAGGTTTCGGTATCGGGAAGGTTTCTCCGAAGGATTAGGAGTATTCTTTTCTTTTGATTTTGAATAGTTTTCTAATTTTTCAGATAAATCTTCACTATGCATTTCAATTGCTTCATCTACATCACTCAGGAGCTTTTTCTGAATTTCTTTTTCTTTTGTAAAAACGTCCATTTCTTTTTCTTTAGTATAAGCTTTAATCCCTGCTTTATACAAAAATCTTGGTGCCGCAAATAACATTGTAATCATTCCTGCCCCCAGCCCGAACCAGCCTGCGTGTTTCCAGGACGAAGTATAACTTCTGGCTATAAGCATTGTTGCAGCTCCGGCAATTACTGAAACGCTCCCTGCGTTTAACAGAGCAAGGCGTCTCTCAAATTTGCGATTAACCGGATTTTCTAAATAAGAATCATGCCCCCTAAATAATACCTTAGGGGCTAAGGCATTTACAGGTCTAATCATAATCTCACACACACTTTCTATTAATATCTCTATATATATTTTAACGTACCTTGAAGAAGAAGTAAACCCTGCTTGACTTTATAAAAATAAACATTAATCATCTAAATAGATGTATCCAAAAGTTAAAAAATCTGTCACAATACAAAAGTGAGAATATATTATGCCCTTTGTATATAGACTGCAAAAAATACTTGACTTTCGTATAAGAAAGAAAGAAGAACAGCTGATGGTAGTTCAAAAAGCCCAGCAGGATGTCTATATAGCAGAAGATAAAATCCGACAGAACAATGCAGAAATACAACAGACAATTAAAGATAGAAAAAGTGCAGACTTTAGAATGATGGAATATTATGACAATTATCTCCATCACCTCTGGGATAAAGCAGATGCTCTGGAACAGGAAAGAAAACGGCTGCAGGCAATTCTGGAAGAAGAACAACAAAAACTGGTTAAGCTTGAACAGGCTGTAAAGGTAGTAGAAAAGCACAAAGAAAAACAAAAGGAAGCGTATTTAGAAGAACAAAAGGCAATAGAGCTAAAACAATTTTCCGAAATCGGTGTACAGCGGTTCTTTATCCACTCTCGGGAAGAAGCAGAAGAGCAAGAACTGGAAGCACAGTTAAAACAACTAGAAATGGAACTGGATGACAATGAATATTGAAACTACAAATTCTAAAATTACATCAGCAAAGATTAATACAGGTTTAACATCGGCAGTAAAAACTGCAAAAGAAGATTCTTCAAAGTTTTCTGAAGAATTAACTGCTCTTTCTAAACAGGAAGAGACAGATGAAGTAAAAGATACAAAAACTGAGACTGAAAAGAAGGAAGAAACAGAAGATATTAAACAGGGTGAACAAACTTCTGTCGAAGAAGATAAAGAATCTGAAACGCAGGAGACGAAACAGGAAAAAACGTCTGACAAACAAAAGGATGAAGATTCTTTAAAAACTCTAGAGGCAGATGGCGAGGATAAGTTAAATACTAAAATGGATGATATATTAAACGGCCTCCAAGATACTGTTGAGGAAATTAATAAAGTAAAAAATCCTAACCCGCTCGACCATTCGTATGAAAAACCTGCAGATGTAATCAAGAATCCTAAGCCAGGTTCCGATAAGAATAAAAATGACGAGGATAATATTTTGATAAATAATGATATGAATATTCAGGAGCCCAAAGAGCCTCTTACCCCCCAGATGAACTCCGGCATGAATTTTAATACCAATGGCCAGCCGTTTAGAGAGTTTATTAATAATCAGCAGTCCGAACTGGGGTTATCACAAAAAGATTTAGAGGAAGAAAGTGCAGTATTATCTACAATGAGCGAAAATCTTGCTATTGCAAGTAAGAATATGCTTTTAGCAAAAAATGCAGAAAAAGATGCAAAGAAGTCTGAGTCTGTGCTGCCTGCACAAGAACTTGAAATTCCCGCTGAGACAGTTCAGCCCAAAACCAAAACAGTTTCAAATGAACAGGGTATTAAAAAAGTTGATACCAAAACAAATGTTACAGTTGAGACTGTTGTCAAATATGATAATGTTATTATGGATGCGGGTGATGTTGAATTTTTTACAAAACTTGTTGAAAATGGTTCAGTTGATATGAATTCATTCCGCCAGAGCGCAAAATCCTCGCAGGTCTCAAAAACTTTGGCAGATATGCTTGCAAAATCAATGCAGGATAATCAGCCTGTAAGAATAGATTTTGACAATAATATTTCTGTCATTATAAAAGTAAGCAGGCAGGGAAAAATATCCGCAGATTTTCTTCCAAGCTCGCAGGTGGCAGAAGCATACCTGAAGGAAAATCTTCCGCTTTTAAGGCAGAGATTTGATGAAAATAATATAGAATATGATGAACTAAACCAGAGAAGACAGCGTCAAGACGAAAAAGAAGACAGAAAGAAGGGACGTAAAGATGAATGATTTGTACACAACAGCGATTAACACCCAGAGGGCAACTGTCCAGTGGATGGATGTTCTGGCTGACAACTTAACGAATGTCTATACCCCCGGATTTAGAGAAAATAAAGTAACGTTTAAAACTTTTTTAGGCGGTGCGGTAATAGATAATAATGTAAAGAATTTGGGGCAGGGTAAATCTACTCCCGGAACTTCAAATGAGAACTTATTTTTTGAAGGGAGCGGGTATTTTATGCTTAGAGGCCCTGAAGGAAATGTTGCATATACACGTCTCGGAGAATTTACCTTTGACTCTGAAGGTGTCTATAGGGCCAAAAACGGTGATACTGTTCAGGGATATATATTAAATGATAAAGGTGAAATTATGTCCGGAACAAAATCTATCAGCGCTGATTTATATCAGGATACAGCACTTAAAGGCGGCGCACTAAGTATTCCGACAACAAATATAAAACTTTGGATTGATCCTAATAACGGAAAATTTTTGGGTAAATATGATGAGTATGAAATAAAAAATGACGGAACAATCTACGGAAAAGCCGACGGCGGCAACCGCTCGGTACCTCTATATAAAATAGCAACAGCAAATTTCCATAATCCGAACGGGTTGTATGAAGTAAAAGACGGTGTGTTTGTTGAAACACCGGAATCTGGCAAACCTGTAGTCGGAAGAGGAGAGATTCGTTCCGGACTTTTGGAACAGGCAAATACTGATTTTAAAGCAAATATGGCAGACTACCAGCAGGCTAAGGTTCAGATGGAGCTTGTTAATGCTTTGATTAAGTCTAATAAAGACCTGCTGCAATCAGCAATGGAGCTTGCAACTCAATAATAAATAATCTTTCATATATTATGACTCCGTTTTATAAAGGAATTAAAATATTTAATTCCTTTTATTTTATTTAAAATGTTATTCTTCCGGAAATCCCTGCATACGGATTTGAGTATTTGTCTCCTGTTGTTATATATGCGTCTAATTCTAACTTGCAGTCTTCATATTTTTTATTGTAACCAAAATTTATTGAGGCACTATGTTCATCAATAGAAAAAGCAGAGTTAAAACCATTATGGTTGGAATAACCTGCATATAAGCCATTGTTACCGTCTTGATTGAATAATGATAAACAGTAAGAACTGACTAGGTTATTTTGAGAATACTCAATATTAGTTTTGCCGTTGCCGACATTATATTCTACTTTAATGCCCTGTCTGGTTTGTCCTTGAGATTTAAACCAGCCCAGACCGACTTTTTCTCCGGCATAAAGACTGTATTGACGATTGTCTTCTTTATAGTTAGCAGATGCTGTCAGGCCTCTTACACTATACGAAGCTTTTTTTAAAAGCTTTGAAACAGTAGTTACAGTGGGAACTTCTTTTTCTAGATTTGTAACATTGTATAATGTTGTTTCTTGTTTCGGTTTTACAAATGCAGATTCTCTATAATTTGGCGTCGGAACAGGAGGTTTTGCAGGAGGTTTTTTGAATTTTTCCTTGACACTTTCTCCTAAATCTTCACCAAAGTGTTCAAGCTCCTTTAATGTATTCTGAACAACGGCTGTATTAAGTAATACGTCATCAACGTCATTATCTTGTACTGCATCTAAAAATCTTTTAAGCGGTTCAGACATATACTCTCCTTGTATATATAAAGTATATAAAATGGCAAAAATTGCTTTTTTGTTACAAAATTTAATACTTTTAGTTGATGTTTTTTGTTTTGCTTAAAGTTAAGAAAAAATTTGCCGTTAAAATAATTGACAATGAAAAATTTTTCATTAAACCCATTTTAGAAAGGTCAAGAAAAAATGGCAGAACTTGTAAACTTGTTGACACGTGTATTAACTACTCCTGCAAAATACTCAAGCAGTATAAGCAGAACGTCTGGTTCTAATCCTTTTGCTCCGTCATCAGGAAATCCATTCGTTACTTCGCATAATTCAAATCCTTTTGCGAATTATGGTCAAAATAAACCTGTTGCCGGCGGGTACTTTGCCGGTTATTATAACAACCAGCCTAATATTGTTGGCCGGAGACTTTTTATAGAGGTATAGACTCAAAAATATATCTGTTTATTATCCCCAAACGATAAGCCGTGCATAAACCTGCATGGCTTTTTTGTGTTTAGATGATAAAATATTTTTGAGGAGTATTTATTATGTATAAAAAAATATTATCTTTGTTTTTAATATCTTTCTTTATATTATCAAATTGTTTTGTACTGGCTGCAGAAAATGATATTGACCCCAAAAAGCAGCAGGAAGAACAACTTGTTGTTCCTAAACGTATAGAAAATGAAATTTATAACTGTATTGTGGAAATATATGGAACACGCAATGCCAAAGAGATTTACGATCGGGTTATGGAAATCGCGCAAAAATCAGTTGAAAAACGCTCTCCAGAATTAAAACAGGAAGATTTAACACGACCGGATGACTGGTATAAAGATGAAATAATTTACATGTTTTATGTCGATCAATTTGGGGTTGTAAGCCCGGAAAAACCTAATACATTTAGAGATACATCTGCTATGTTTGATTATCTTAAAGATTTGGGTGTTACGACATTATATCTGCTTCCTTTTGCTGACTCGCCTATGTCTGATGCGGGGTTTGATGTTAAAAATCCGAGAAATATAAGAGAAGATTTAGGCGGAAAAGTCCAGTTTAAAGAATTTGTAGTGGAGGCTAAAAAGAATGGATTCAAGATAAAATCTGATTTGGTACTTAACCATGTTTCTGATGAACACGAGTGGTTTCAGTCTTTTTTAAGGGGAGATGTTACTAAAAAAGATTATTTTGTCGTAAAAGATAAAATGCCTGAGTACACAAAATATGTCGATGAAAAAATCGGAACGGTTGTTGAATATAAAGAAAAAAATGGTAAGATTTCAAAACGCAGACTTATTTTTCCGGAAATAACAGATAATCACTATAGAAAAGTTACATTGAACGGAAGAAATTATTATTTTTACCATACTTTTTATCCGTTCCAGCTTGATGTAAATTGGGAAAATCCGGAAGTATTATATTATTGGCTTGGAACAATTAATTATTGGGCTAATATAGGTATTGATATTTTCAGACTTGATGCAATTCCATATCTCTCAAAAGAAGACGGTACAACTGCTGAAAATTTACCAAAAACACATGCAATATTGAAGCTTATCAGCTGCTATATCCAGATGACAGCCCCAAGAACGGTTATTCAGGCAGAAGCCTGTCAGTATCCGAACGATATTCTTCCATATTTTGGTAAAGAAAGAAAATTTAAAACAACAATAGATAATCAGGAAAAAGAAATAAAAAGAACTGATGAATTTCAGATTGCATATCATTTCCCCTATATGCCTGCTATTTGGGCCTCATTAGTTACCGGAGATAAACAGCATTTTATTAATGCATATAAGGCAACTCCTCAAATCCCTTCAACAGCATCCTGGGGAGTATTTCTGCGCGTACATGATGAATTAACTCTGGAAATGATTGATCCTGAAACAAGAGAAATTATTTATAATGCTCTTGCGCCCAAGGGGGCCGAATTTAGAAAGGGATTGGGTGTAAGCGGCCGTTTAGCAAATTTTCTTGATAATGATCCTGATAGAATAGAAATGGCGTTTTCTATCCTAATGTCAATGCCCGGAATACCTATTATTTATTACGGAGACGAGGTAGGTGTTCGCAATAACTTTGAAAATGCTAAAAAAAGTGAGCAGGAACGGATTGAAAAACAGAAAAGGGGCAAATTTAAACTTTTAAGCTATTTTGACAGCCGTGATATTCACAGGGGTGCTGTACCTGCAAAACTTTTCTACGGCTCATCTAAAGATTATTATGAATTCAATAGCAGAGTATATAAAAAAGTTAAAAATTTGATAGAACTTAGAAAAAGTTTGCCTTCAATGTCTCGTGGTGATTTTACCTTGCTTAAAACTTCTTTGCCAGCAAATTTTGCTTATATAAGAAGTTATAAAGATGAAAAAATATTAGTTATTAATAATCTTTCAGGTGAAAAACTTGTTGCGGACGTAACAATTCCAATGGATGTTGTATTAAAGTCAGAAGGACATATCGATCATTTTGAAAATTTAGTTAATGGTGATGATGTTAAAGTTAATGTTTCGCTTACTAATCGGACAATGCACTTAAGAATTGCTCCATATGGTGTAGTTTGGCTGAAATTATAGTATACAGTGAGTATAAAACTTGAAAATAGGGTTCACAAACCCCGCTATGTGTGGTATCATAGGATTATGAAACACAATATTTAGTTGTGCTTATTGTAACACAGTATAGGAGAGCTTATATGATGAAAAAACTCGGCTTTACGCTCGCAGAGGTACTTATAACGCTTGGTATAATCGGCGTTGTAGCAGCTCTTACAGCTCCGGCTCTGGTACAGAATGCCGGCTCTGCACAAACAGGACCAAAACTAGCCAAAGCAGTTTCCACTTTTGAAACAGCTAATGAAACAATGCTAACAGAAAAAGGTTTGACTAATATTTTAAGCATAGGTTCAATTGATGGTGACTCCGTCAGCAAATCTTATGGTGATGTTTTAACTGATTATATTAAGATGAGTTTTTATGAAGAAGGAGATAATGATTATGGAACCTCAGGTTCTAAATTCCAAATTAAAGATTTTCACGGTGATGATATTAAAGGAAACGCAAATGTTGCTGCATATATAACTAATCCCGCAGATTCCGGTGCTAAATATCTAACTAAGGATGGGTTTATGTATATGATATTCTTAAATCCGAATCCGGTAGATCAGGTAGTGGGGTCGCCGCATAAACAATTTAGAGGACATGTGGCAATTGATATCAATGGTACTGCAAAGCCGAATTGCGTAGGTAAAGATATTTTTGCTTTTCTATTATACAACGATGGTTCTTTACGTTCTGTAGGTTCTACAAATTGGAGAGAACAAAATCAGATCGCAAATACAGTGTTAGAGTGGGAAAATGGTACCAGAGACAAATGTAATGAAACAACTGTGACTTCAGGCGTAACTTGTGCAGGTTCGATTTTTGAAAATAATTTAAAAGTTATTTATCAATAAACTTATGTAATACTAATGGCGGCGGGGGATTTATCCTCCGCCGTTTTTGTATTATAATTATGAAAGCGGGAGGAAGGTTAATGATTATTTTAGAAAAGCCTTATGTTTCAGAATTTTTGCTTGATACAATCGTTCAAAATGATTGGGCTGTTTTGGAAAATCAGGCTGTAGATGATGCAGAAATTGAAGAGGGGGCGTTTGATAAAATTCCTTCGGAGGTTGCTAAAAATTATTATCTTACACAAGAATATCCGCTTATTTATGCAAATTCAGAGAATGCAATAACCTGGGTTTTAGAAAATCTCCCCGAATCTAATTTGAGCGCTTATATCAGGCTTTTTAAGGACAAAATCGAGTTTAGAGAAATGCTCAAGGAGCTTTATCCGGATTTTTATTTTAAAGCTATTGAGTTTGATGTTTTAAAGAATACAAGTTCTGATGATATTAAATTTCCGGTTGTTATAAAACCGGCCGTTGGATTTTTAAGCTTTGGGGTGCATACAGTAAAAGATGATAGGGAGTGGAAAGATACAATAGTCGCGCTTGAGAAGGAAATGAAGCAGGCTGCACAGATGTATCCGGAACATGTTGTTAATTCTTCCAAATTTATTATTGAAGAGATGATTGAGGGCGAGGAGTTTGCTATTGATGCTTATTATGATAGAGACGGCGAACCTGTTATTCTGAATATTTTTCAACACCCGTTTTTGAATTCCAAAGATGTAAGTGACAGGATTTATCTCATGTCAACCGGAATTATGGTTAAATATATGGCAAAATTCGGGCTGCTGCTTAGAGAGATTGGACAGCTTAAAGATATAAGAAATTTCCCGATGCATATTGAAATCAGAGTCACTTCTGAAGGTAAAATTATTCCTATAGAAGTTAATCCTATGCGCTTTGCGGGCTGGTGCACAACTGATGTTGCAAAATACGCCTGGGGGATTAATGTTTATGAGTGCTTTTATAATCAAAGGCGGCCTGACTGGAATAATATTTTGGCAAATGCCGGAAAGGAAGTGTTTTATTTTTCTATGGCTGAAGTGCCTGCTGGAATGGATAGGAAAAAGATTAAGGGGTTTCAGTATGAGAGATTTCTTGCAAATTATTCCAATGTGCTTGAGGTAAGGAGGATTAATCCGCAGAACAATCCTTTATTTGCAATTGTGTTTGGATCAACTCATAATAAAGATGAAGTGGTGAAGATTCTTTCTTTGAAAACAAAGGACTACGTAATATAGTTAGGATTCGTTTCTATATACTTTTACCCCTCGCTGTGTTAGAATATTGTCATGGAAAATCTTAGAAAAGCTTATGAGAGATTTAAGAATATAGATAAAAAGAAGCGCACATATTTGATAGCAGTTTTTGCCATTATTTTTGTTATGGCGTGGGCTTTTATTTCGGCAGGGGTTATTACTGCTAATTTTAACCGTGCACAGATTAAAGGGAAACAGGATGAGCAGAAGGTTGACGCTCAAGGGATTATTATTACTGAGACAAAAGACGGGAATAAGTATTTTGAAATCTATGGCGAGACGGGGAATTACAGCAATGACCACAGTGTTGCAACTCTTAATAATGTTATTGGGAATTTTTACAAAGACAATAAAGTTGCAATGAGTTTCCAGTCTTCTAAGGGTACTTATGATGAAAAGACCGGTGTAATAACCTTATATGATCATACATTTATTGTTCTTGAGGATCAAACATCTCTCAATACGGATAAACTTACCTGGGCGGGCTCTGATAAAGAAACTGTTGCAGAGGGACATGTGCTTATAAAGAAAAACAAAGAGATGATAGCAACGGCCGAAAAAGGGTTTATAAGTCCGGGGTATGAAAAATTTAGGATTGCAGGTAAGACAACAACTAAGATATTCAGCGATAAGGAGAAATAATGAAAAAGATTTTAATAATTTCATTGTTAATATTTTCAAGTTTGGCGGTTTTTTCTTCTGATTTAATAATTGAATCTAAAACCCAGAACTTTGTTGATAAAGAGAAGAAGATCAAGCTTGACGGCGGGGTTAAGGTTAAGCTTGATAATCTGACTGTTGAAAGCGACAGGGCTGATGTTACAATAAGGCGCGGAAACAAGCTTGATACTGCTACATTTTATGACAAACCTTACGCTTATGAAGTAAATGAAAATAAAAAAAGAGAGGTTAAAGCAAACATACTTCAGGTTTCTTTGATTAATAAAATTGTAAGAGCAGAGGGCGAGGCTCAATCAATTATAACAGAAGGAAATACTCCTATTGTTGTAATAAATGCTGATGTGCAGGAATATGATACTAAAAGCAGTGTAATGGTTTGTACAGGTGCTGTTACCATTAAGTATAAAGATATTGATACGTTTTCAGATAAGGCTGTAATCATTGCAGATGAAAAAGGCGGTTTAAGAAAGATAGACTTGATTGGAAATGCAAGGGTTAAGCAGGAGCAGAATGAGTCAGAAGGGCACCATTTTGTATATAATCCTATAACTGATGAGATGAGTGTCAGCGGAAATACTAAAACAACCGCGATTTCTGATGATGGGAAAAAACTTGTAATTCATTCTGACTATCAGCAATATCATAAAAAGCAGAATTCTTATATTGGAAGCGGGCACGTAAAAATTTGGTATGATGATTATTATGCTCAAGGGCCTAAGGTTTCAGTATTTCCGAATGAAGAGACCGGAAAACCAAATGAAGTCTATTTTATAGGCCGTTCAAAAATTGTCCAGCAGGATAAAGATATTATTGCTGATAAAATAAAAATGACTATGGAGCCTAAAGACTTTGTTGCAGAAGGAAATGTTAGAACAATTATTCATAATATTGATACAAAAGAAAATGAGGAAGATTTATAATGTCTGAAAAGATCGATAAGGCGATGAGCCTGTTTAAGGAGCGTAAGTATGAAGAAGCGATTGATGCTTTTAGTTCGGTCTTAGAGACAGAGCCTGATAATGCAGATGTTTATAACAATATGGGAGTTGCTTATTCTTGTATTGGGAATTTTGAGCAGGCGGAGAATTTTTATACAAAAGCTATTGAGCTTGATCCTGAGCTTGCACAGGCTTATATTAATCTTTCGGATTTATACTATAAAGCCGGGGATTTATCTTCAGCTCTCGGAACTCTGCAGAGAGGAACGTATGAGCTTCCTGATAATTTGACTTTGGCGCATTTGCTTGCGAGAGTTTATATAGAAGACCAAAGATGGGAAGATGCGATTGTTGAGTTAGAACGGGTTTTAGATGGCGAGCCAGAAAATTATGATGCGTATTATGATTTAGGGCATGTTTGCTTTGAGCTTGGCGATTATGAGAGTGCGATTTCTAATTTCGAAAATGTTATTGAGTATAAAGAAAACAACGAGCTTTTATATTATGCGCTAGCGCAGGCATATGAGGCAAATAATGAGATAGATAAAGCTATTTCTAATTATTTGAAAGCGATTGCTGTTAATGATAAGTTTACTCTTGCTTATAAAAAAGTAGGAATCCTATTCCTTGCAAGAAATGACTATAATGACGCAATAGAATATTTTGAAGAATATATAAATTTTGATATTCCTGAAGAAGAAAAAGAAAGTATTGCAAAACTTATAGACCGTATAAAAGCCAAAATTGGTTAGAGTTTTACTCTTCTATATTTTATATGGTATTGCGGATGTATACCTTCATCTGTGAAATATTTACGATGCAATTTTTTATGTTCGTATGTAACTATATTCTTGCCGTTTTGTTTTAGAGGCTGTTTATATATGGAAAAGTTGTTTTCATAATATTTATGCTTATCCGGAAGCCGATATCTTTTAAGCATTTTTTCATAAAGCTCAAGGTCGTACTTATAGAGCATAAAGTATATACAATATCCTCTATCCAGGCTTTCTGTACACTTCATGTCAAAATCTACAAAATGGAATAAACCGTCTTCTGCAATAAGAAAATTATTAAGGTGGCAGTCAAATAATTCTCCCGTTACCTTCTGTGGATTTTCCTTGTCTCTGTAGGCTGAAAATATGTAATTAAGGAGTTTGTCAACTACAATAAACTTTTCCGCCTTGGATTTGTCCTGAATATAATCTCCAACGGTTATTCCTTTTATATATTTTCTTTTGGATATTCTTGGAATATGCTGGATTTTATAGCTGCTTTTTTTCATATCTTTTTCTTTAATATAAGACGAATTTATATAAATTTCGCCTGTTTTTTTATCTTCTGATATAAAAGAGTGTGAAATATAATAATATCTCTCAACATATTTCCATAAAAATTCTCCGTTTTTCACCCGATTAATATGTTCCTGGTATAAAAAAGAGGCATTATCAAGTTTTATAAATTCCAGTATATTCCTGCTTAATCCCTGCTGGATTATATAATCCTGGAAAAACTTATAATCAAGTTTCAAACAGTTTTTGTGCAGAATAAATGTTAAATAATGCGTTCTTAAGCAAAATAAGTCATCTTCATTTGAATTTTGGAGGTGTGCATACAATACCTGTATGGTATTTTTATTTAAATTAAAGCTTTCATGGCAAAGTTCATACCTTAGATCATATAATTTGAATTTTATTCCTAAGACCTTTATTACAGTTCTTGCGCCATCAATCTTTTTGCTATAAATAAAATCAAGTAATTTATTAGACATTACCTCTCCTTTTGAATACTATAACACAAAATATTTAACATGTGGTCTGTTTATTTCTTCCATGTTACAATCGAGTAATGAAAGAAAAATACTGGATAGCATTTTCTGCAATAGAACAGCTGGATTCAACTTTTATCCAGAGGCTTTATAATTATTTCGGAGATATAGAAACAGCTTTTAATTCAACGTTAGGTGATTTAGAACAAATTGAGGGTTTGAGTGTTAGAAAAGCTGAAAATTTTATTGAGAAGAAAAAATCTATAAACCCGGATAAAGTGTATGAGGAAGTTTTAAGGCGCGGGATAAAATTTTTAACTTTTGATAATCCTTCCTATCCTTATATGCTTTCTCAGATTTCTAATCCGCCAATGGTTTTGTATTATAAAGGAGATTTAGTTTCTTGCAATTTGGAAAGGACTGTTGCTTTTGTCGGTTCAAGGCGTGCAAGTTTGACGGGGAGAGATAGCGTAAGAAGAGTAATTACAGAGCTTGGTAATACTGATATTTGTGTTATTTCAGGCTTAGCTTCAGGAATTGATACTGTATCTCATGTTAGTGCAATAAACAGCAGCCTAAAAACAATAGGTGTAATTGCAAGCGGATTAGATTATACTTATCCGAGCGCAAATAAACATCTTTATGAGCAGATAGAAAGCGGTGCCGGAGCAGTGGTTACGGAATATTATCCGACTTTTGAACCGTTGAAATTCAGATTCCCGCAAAGAAACAGGATTGTGACAGGCCTCTCGTACGGAACGGTAGTGGGCGAAGCTGCAATGAAAAGCGGCGCTTTGATTTCTGCTAACCTGACTTTGGAGCAGGGGCGTGAATTAATGTGTATCCCGGGTGCTATTAATAATAAAAATACTGAGGGGATTTATCATCTTATAAAAAACGGGGCGACAATAGTCACAAGCGGTGAAGATATCTTAAATGCGCTGAATTGGGAAGTGAAAGTTAATAATGATGATAATAATAAAAATTTGCCGCTATTACAAAAAAGAATTTTTGATATAATAGGAATTGAACCTAAAGGTTTTGATGAAATTCAAGCCGCTTTAAAAATTGATACTGAGGAGTTGTTATCCATTCTTACGATAATGGAAATAAACGGCTTAATAGAACATACAGAAGGTGACAGGTACAAAAGTTTATGACACAAGCAGCAGCCGAAAAGAAAACTACAAAATCAAAAAAAGAGAAAGCTCTTGTTATAGTAGAGTCTCCGGCAAAGTCCAAGACTATTAAAAAGATTCTCGGAGACAGCTATCAAATCGAGGCAAGTTTCGGGCATGTGAGAAATCTGCCTGAAAATGTTCTGGGTTTTGATGTTAATAATGATTTTAAGCCGACTTATGTTGTTATACCTGAAAAACAAAAGGTTGTTACTAAATTAAATGAGATGGCAAAAAAATCGGACAAGATATTTCTGGCATCCGACCCTGATAGGGAGGGAGAAGCTATTGCCTGGCATGTTAGAGAACTTTTGAAGGTTCCTGATGACAAGGTTTATAGAATAGAGTTTAACGAAATTACTCCAAAGGCTGTTAAATACGCAGTTGATCACCCCAGACAAATCGATATGGACAGAGTAAAAGCCCAGCAGACAAGACAGATTCTGGATAAGCTTGTAGGTTATAAGCTCTCTCCCGTACTCTGGAAACAACTCGGTAACTACAGGCTTTCAGCCGGCCGTGTTCAATCAGTTGCTCTCCGTATGATTTGTGAAAGAGAAGAAGAAATTGAAGCTTTTGTTCCAAAAGAATACTGGTCTATCCATGCAATTATGGATAAGGACGGAAAGCTTTTTGAGGCTGAGGTTAATAAATACAAAAACAAAAAAATTGAGATTAATAATGAGGAAGAGGCGAATAAAATCAAGGAATATTTGCTTAATCCCCAAACAGAATTTATCGTAGAAAAGGTTACGAAAAAAGAAACCAAACGTAAACCTACCGCACCTTTTATCACCTCAACTCTCCAGAGAGCCGCAAGCTCAAAGATGGGATTCGGCGTTTCTAAAACAATGCAGGTTGCGCAAAAACTCTATGAAGGTATTGAAATAGACGGCACTCCTGTCGGTTTGATTACCTATATGAGAACCGATAGTGTCCGAATTTCAGATGATGCGCATGAGATGGCTAAAAGTTTTATCCTTGAAAACTACGGTGAAAAATACTACCCTCCGACAACAAATGTTTATGTTAAAGGAAAACAAAACGTTCAGGACGCGCACGAAGCAATCAGACCGTCTTATCCAGATAGAACTCCGGAGAGTATAAAACAATATCTTACGCCGGATCAGTACAAACTTTATAAACTAATCTGGGATAAATTTATGTCCTCCCAGATGGCGCCGGCTGAAATTGCAAACAAAACAATTGATATAAAAGCCGGAGACTATAACCTTAAAGCCGGTACAAGCAAGCTTCTCTTTGACGGGTTCTTAAAATTATATAATGACGCGGAAGAAGATGAAAAAGAAGCAGATGCTAAGATTCCGGATTTAGAAAACGGAGACAAGGTTAAGTGTAAAGAAATCACTCCAAAACAGCACTTTACCCAGCCGCCACCGAGATATAATGAAGCTTCTCTTGTTAAGGCGCTTGAAGAACACGGAATCGGGCGTCCGTCAACTTACGCTACAATTATTACTGTAATCCAAACCAGAAAGTATGTTGAAAAGAAAGACAAAGCTCTTGTTCCGACCCTTCTTGGAAGAACAGTATGCAAACAGTTAGTAAGCCAGTTTTCCGATATTATGGATTACAAATTTACAGCCGGCATGGAAGAAAAGCTGGATAAGATAGCTGAAAAGAAAGCTGTTTGGAATGTTGTTTTGAAAGAATTTTATACTCCGTTTATGGAAGTGGTTAATTCAGTAATGAAAAATCCGCAAAGGGTGGTTATAGAAAGTGATAAAAAATGTCCGAACTGCGGTAAGGTAATGCTTGTAAAAACAAGCCGTTTCGGAACCCAATTCCTCGGGTGTTCCGGATATCCCGAGTGCAAAACAATTATTTCTCTAAATAACAGTGTAGAACTTGATGATGTTGAAAACGACAATAACACTGTTGAAGAAAAATGCGAAAAATGCGGCGGCGAAATGGTTATGAAAATCGGGCCTTACGGAAAATATCTTGAATGTAAGGAATGTAAAAACCGCAAAAAATATATCCGCTCAACAGGCGTAAAATGCCCGAAATGCGGAGAAGGCGTAATTATTGAGAAAAAATCCAAATACGGCAAAGTTTTCTATGGCTGTAACCGTTATCCGGATTGCTCTTATGCTCTTTGGGACGAACCAACAGGAAACACGTGTCCCGAATGCGGAGAGCTTCTGGTTAAAAAGAATACAAAAAATGGTTTGTTTGAAGTCTGCTCGAGCCGTACATGTTCATTTAAACGAAGCATGGAAGAAAATTCAAACGAAAATAAAGAAGAATAAAAAAATGTGCGTTTTATAACGCACATTTTTCATTTATTCAGTCAAAGACTTTAGTATTGTATAAGATGCGTCCCAGCCGCTTAACCCGCCGGTTGATTTATATTGGGCGATATTCTTTTTCCTTAAAGCCTTATTTTTTTCCTGTTCTTTATTGAATTTCTCAAGCTTCTTTTTGCTGGCATTTCTTTCTTCTACAATCGGATTTGCATACTCTAAAAATGCTCTGTATTCTTGACAGCCGTATCCGGCTTTAACTCTGTCCGGATAATTATAAGTCATATAATCAAATACATTCATTGCCCTTTCTGTATTAGCAGGTTTTCCTTGCAGGATTTCCATAGTACTTCCGGGCATTTTTGTTATTACAACAATCATTGCAAGCGGATTGTAGCCTGTTTTTGCCAATAAATCAATACCTGTAATATCAGCTTCTTTTTCGTCGCTTAAGCTCGTTTTATTTGCTATAAAATCACTGTTAGCAGCTGTTGAAATAATATTATCAGAACTTAATTTGCTTGTGATAGCATTTTTTGCTGCATTTCTCATTTTATTTTTTGCATATGTTCCGTTTATAATATGCCCCATCTCATTAGCTATTACAGCTGCAACTTCGCTGTCATTGCCGGTATAAGATAAATCAGTGCTTGAGATTTGGATAACATTTGTTGTAGAAACAGAAGAATTATTTGGTACTCCGTCTACAACCTTAAATGTTGTTTTTGCAGGAAGATTGTTTTTTGAAATAATAGTACTTCCGACCTCTGCCACCCTATCAGCTGCAACCCAGGTTGCTGCGTAAGATGCTGTTGTCATAAACGCAAATGCAAAAATTGATACAATAATCTTTTTCATATTCCCTCCATATAACCTATTATATTTTACCATTAAAAATGTATTATTAAAAATTGCTATTCAAAAATTTAAGTGCTATATATTATTCTATGTACGATGATTTATTCCAGAGGCTTTCTAAATCAAAATTCAGAAGCAAATTTCATTTAAGAGACAAAGAAAAATCATATATTTTAGAAAAAGGACTTGATACAATCGAATCCCACGCTAAAGATTTTATCTCCAAAAGGATTGCTCCCGCCCAAATTCCAAATGACGGGAAACAAACTCCAATGCGCGGACACCCTGTATTTATAGCACAGCATGCAACAGCCACATGCTGCAGGGGGTGTATAGAAAAATGGAATAAAATTCCTAAAGGAGTGCAGTTAAATAGTGCGCAGCAGAAATATTTAGTAAGTGTGATTATGGAATGGATAAAAAAACAATGAGTGATTATAAGACAAATGTAATGAGAATGCTTGATAAGGCAGGAATAAAATATAAACATTATACTTATGCTGATACCGATGCTATAAGCGGTATTGAAGTCGCAACGGTTTTAAACCAAAATCCCGAGCAGGTTTTTAAAACTCTTGTTACTGTTTCAAAATCCAAAAAGTATTATGTTTTTATGATTCCTGCAGGAAAAGAACTGGATTTAAAAAAGGCTGCTCAGGCTGTTGGTGAAAAATCAATAGAGATGCTTAAATCTAAGGAGCTTTTACCGCTTACGGGATATATTCACGGCGGCTGTTCTCCGATTGGAATGAAAAAGTTTTTTACAACAACAGTAGATTCTTCGGCTCAAAGTTTTGATACAATAATTTTCAGCGCCGGCAAAATCGGATACCAGATTGAATTAACACTTAATGATTTAGCAAAAATAATCAAATTCCAGCTTAAAGAGGTTTGTTCTTAAGCATTATCTCATTTCTTTTTATCTTCATATACCTTTCACACTGCTTAACTCTGTCATATCCCAGCATGATTCCGAGCATAAAATCCTGTTCTGCGCTCAATTCATTTAACTTAGGACTAAATGTCCTTACAACATCGACGCACTCTTTTGCACCAAAATAAACATTAATCTTATTAGGCTCAATATCATGTATAACGTAATCAATATTTTCATGCACAAGCCGTTTTTCAATGCTATTTTTATATTTTGCTTTTTCAGTTGTTAGAATAAGGTTTCTTATCCCCTTTTTAAATTCATATATATGGTGATGAAAAACCCTTAAATCTGATATTTCCTCCGAAATTCGGGCAGGTCTCCCGCTGAATGACGGTGAATTTGTTTTATACGGTAAAATATTTATAATTTTCATTTGACCTCTGATTGAATTATGTTATTGTTGAAGTATTTGTTTGCAACGCTGATGATATCAGATGCAGTAACCTCATCTATCATTTTTGTGTAATTATTCAAGAAATCATATCCGAATCCGTATGCTTCAAACATACCTATATTTGAGGATTTTTCGGAATTTGTTTCCATAGCAATTACAAAGCTGCCTTTGAGTCTGTCTTTAGCGTCTTGTAGTTCGCTATCTGATACAAATTCCATTTTTAAACGGTTAATTTCTTTTAGAATTTTTTCTCTCGAATACTCTAATGTATCAGGATTTGTGCCTATGTAAGTCGTAAAAATTCCGCCCAGCATGAGAGGGGAGTAGCTTGAGCCCAGCTGATAAGCAAGTCCGTCCTGTTCGCGAAGGTTTCTAAATAGCCTTGAACTCATACCGGAGCCGAGCATTGTGTTAATTAATTTCAATGTTACAAAATCTTTTTTGTTCTGAACTCCCGGCGTCTGCCAGCCTAAGAATAACCAGGCTGTCTGCAAATCTTTAATTGTTTCAGAGGCTTTTCTTGGCGAAGTTAATTTTGTTACGCTGTAATTAGAAAAATTAACTGCAGGAGCTTTTCTATCCTGTATAATTGAGCCAAAAGAGCTTATCATCTTTTCAGTATCTACGTTACCGTTGATTGATACTATAACATTTTTGGAATCTAAAATTTTATTATAGTATCTTAAAACATCATCTCTCTGGATTGATGGAAGTGTTTTTTCAAGGATTTTATTAGAGTGCGAATAGACGCTGTTTTCAAACATTATTGTCTTATAGTTTTCTAGTGCAACATTCATTGGAATATCGCGCCCCTGCTTTATTCTTGATAAGATTTCAGAACGTTTTTTCTCAAGTTCATAATCATCAAATGATGCATTATTAATTATTTCATCTAAAATATCAAGAGTTTTATCTATTTGATTAGTTGTAGTCTGAACGTTTATTGTAAAAAAGTCTTCTCCGCAGCCCGGAGCTATTTGAATCCCGTTTTCATCGAGTATTTGGGCAAGCTCTTGAGCGGAATATTTCTTTGTGCCTTTAAGAAGTGTTGCGGCTGTTAAAGTTCCTTCTCCCGGAATCTTCTCCAAAAATTCTCCGCCTTTTGCAATAATAGTTATTGCAATAATATCATTATTTTTGTTTTCGTTTATTAGAAGCGTAGAGCCGTTGTCAACAGTATATTTTACGGTTCCGTTATGTTCTGATACTTTCTGGGCGGTATGCTTGATTTGAGCTTTGGTTTCAAGTTTTTCCATTGATTTTGGAAGTATTATTGAAACAGCTGATTTATTTACGCCAAGATATTTTTGTGCCGCAGATTTAACCTGTTCTGCCGTAACCTTTTTTATATTTTCAACATATGTATCATATAATTCTGCACTGTTTGTAAGCGCCATAATATAGCCTAATTCGGAAGAAATATTAGAAGTAGATTCGCGCGAATAGTATGTATCCTGAATTATCATATTTTTTGCTCGCTGAAGCTCTTCGTCTGTTATTCCGTATTTTTGGATATAAGCTATTTCTTCAAATATTGATTTTTCCAGTTTTTCTAAGCTTGACGGTGTAAAGTTTGCTGTAATATAAAATATACCGTCGTCTCTGTAACTTCCGTTAGACGCTGATATTGAGTAAGCAAGGCCTTTTTGTTCCTTGATATTGCGATATAGTTTAGAAGATTTTCCACCTCCGAGCACCTCAGATAAAACATCAAGCGCAAATGTGGCATTATCCGAAATATCAGCACCTCTAAATCCTATCATTAAATAGCCGGATTCTGTATCTGTATACTCAATTTTTCGTTTTTGGCTCTGCAGCTGGCCTTCTTTTCTGAAATTCTTTTTAACAGGTTTTCTGTACTCCTGATTAAAGCATTGCTGAATTTTAGCAATAGCTTTTTGTGCATCAACATCTCCCACAACAAGAGTTACCATATTAGATGGCGCATAGTATTGATTGAAATAGTCTAAAATCTCTTCGCGCCTTATGGTTCCTATAATATCAGCTGAACCTATAACTTTTCTTTTATACGGGTGAGTTGTGTACATCATATCGTTTAAGTTGTCGTAAACCTTTTTAGAAGGGGTATTACCGTCTTTTGCAATCTCCTCTAATACAACTTTGCGTTCTTTTTCTAACTCTTTTCTCGGTATCTGCGGGTTAAGAAGCATATCGGAATGTAATTCCATTGCAGTATCAAAATACTCTGAAGGAATTGTTATATAGTAATGTGTGAAATCTTTGCTCGTTGCGGCATTTACAACAGCGCCTTTTGATTCTAAAATTCTATCAAAATCCCCTGTCGGGTGAGCTTTTGTTCCTTTAAAGAACAGGTGCTCTAAAAAGTGTGCTACGCCGTTATTTTTGTCCGTTTCATTGATAGAGCCGGTTTTAATCCAGGTATCAATAGTTACCAGCGGATTATTTTTAATTTCATACACAACAACAGTCTGTCCGTTTGGAAGCTTTTGTACAGTGTAATCTCCCGCCCAAACAGCACAGCTAAATATTAACATTACTAAAATAACTAATATTCTCTTCATAAATAAACCTCTTATTTTCCCCATATAGGAATATAATAATATATTCTTATAATAATTTCTACTGCCAAATAAGATTTTTATTTAGAATAGCGTGTCGGTGTGTAAACGTATTTGTAAGTATTTTTTGATTTATACTGAACCGGAACCGTAAAGTCTTTAGGATTAATCTCTTCATGGCTATTTTCTTCAATTTTCACCTCAAGTTTTGGAAGTACCGGTGTTTCTTTTACCGGACTTACGACAACCTCTTCCTTCCTATCCTGAGCCTTAGACTTCTTTGGCTGCACTTTTTGCACAGATACCTCCGGAACTTCCGGCTTTATATCATTTTCTGTTTTTTCTGTTTTCTCGTCAACAGTCTCTTTTACAGGTAATTCTTCCTGTTTTATAATCTTCTGCGCCTCAGGAGAAGTCTTTTCCAGCCTATTTGTCCTAAAGAGAACAAACGCAAGCACAAATGCTAATATTCCTGCAAGGATAACTGTTACCAAAACTTTTTTATTATTCATATTCTAATATTCTACTTTATAACCCGGCAAAATTCAAGGCACAGCCCGTAAGTAGGTTGGGTGAAACCCAACAACTTATTCGTAATCCAATTCATTAATTTTATATTTATTATAATAAAAACGTTGGGTTTCACCCAACCTACTACTTAAAGTTTTTGCATCAAGGTATTAAAATTATATAAGCAAACAAAGCTCAATTAAAGAAATTTATAACCACGAATCACTATTCACGACTCACGAAATAAAAAGGTGGGCACACTTACGTTTTGCCCACCCTGCAATTTTCTATAAATTATTTACTCTATACGTTGCAAGCGCAAACGCCGTCTTTGCAGCAATAGCCGAGAGCTTCTTGAGCTTCTGACATTCTTACTTTGATACGTCCGTCTACTGCAATGCCTTCACCTGTTTTTTCGGAAATCAACAGCGGATTGATATCCAATTCATCAATATATTTGAAGTCATTAACTAATTGAGATAATCTCAACAGAGTTTCTTCAATCTGTTCCATTTGAGCCGGCTTAGTTCCTCTTGCGCCTTCCAATAACTTATATGCTTTAACAGATTTAATCATTTCTTTAGCATCAACATCGGTTAAAGGTGCAATTCTGAATGTTACGTCTTTCATAACTTCAATAAATACACCGCCTAAACCGAACATCATCATCGGACCGTATTGAGGATCTGTTGCGATACCGCA
>CALUSZ010000054.1 GCA_944323495.1 Candidatus Gastranaerophilales bacterium | reverse complement strand
TGTACGCAATATCATACGTGTTATTATACTTGATTGCAAGCTCATAAGATTTGATAGCCTCTTCGGTATCTCCCTTACCCCAGTATAGGAATCCGAGGTTACAATGTATTTTAGCATTGTGAGGCTGCAGCTCCAGAGCTTGTCTGTATACAGCAAGTGCATTTTTATAATCTTCTTTATCATAAAAAGCGCTGCCCAAGTTTACATAAATATCAATATCTTCCGGTGTTAAAACATAAGCTGTCTGATATGCGGAAATTGCCGCATCAGGATCTGATTTGTTTTCCTGATATACGAATCCCATAGTCTGCGCGATAACACTTGTCCATGTTCTGTTAGGGTTGAGCGTTATAGCGTTTTGATAATTTGAAATAGCTAAATCAAATTCACCTTTTATATAATAAATGTTTGCTAGATTTGAGTATAAATCCGGAATCGTTGGTGCCATTGCGATTAGTTTATTATAAATATCAATAGCTTGATTATAGTCACCCTGTTCTTCATAGGCTCTGCAAAGGTGTCTGTATGCGGCGATATTGAATGAATCTAGCCATATTGCCATTTTGTATTCAGTAATCGCATCCTCAAAATAGCCTGTAGAAAGATAAATGTCACCCAGCACACAGTATAGCGGTGCAAACCCCGGAGCCGTCTCAACAGCTTCTTTATATAGCTCAATAGCTTTTGGAAAGTCTTTTAGCTGTATTGCATAAAAACCTTTCAAAAATATAGGCAAGAAACGAAGGTAAAGTATGTTTTTTACAATATTTTCTCTTGCTATTTTATCAAACGGAGAAAGAAGTATGGAAAGTATTTTTTCTCCGAAAGCTTTAAATTTCGTACCTGTATTTTTAAAAGAAGAGGCATCATAAAGCTTGTATAACAAAAAGTGTGCACTTGATGAGCCGAAGCGCGAGCATAGAATTGCAGCTTGTGCTGCATCTATAGCATCTGTAAAGTGCGCTTTTTTTACGAACGTTTCTGCGAGCATATAGTAAGCTTCATAATAATGATTTTTCTTTTCAAGAGCAAGGGTGAGGTAGTTTATTGCCTTGTCTAAATCTCCTTTATGGTAAAATGCTACACCGAGTTTGTAATAAATTTCAGGAGAATCAATTAAAGATTCCATTGCAAGCTGATATTCAGTAATAGCTTCATCAATATACTGGCAGGCATTAAAAATATCCAGATGCCATTTCATATATAAGTCACCAAGTCTTACATGCAGTTCCGGATTAGTTGGGTCTTTCTGCAAGTCAAGACGGCATCTCTCTATTTGGTCATACATTTTATTCTTTGTCGTATTTTTGGAATCATTATCTGCTAACTTTTTCATGGTGTTTCCTAATCGCTGTTGTTACTGTATAAGTACATGTAGTAAAGAAGTGTTTGTCTATCGTTTTCTGTCATACTTGAATAAGTAATTGTATACTCATTTTCATATACAGGATCCACATCTGTTACGATTGCTGTAAATGTTATTATACCATAATCCTTAGGTAAAATTAACTCACAGGAAAAATTTTCATCCTGAACAAATGGTGTTTCTGAATAAAATTTAATATATTCAGTAGAAATTGCAATTGTTTTTACAACGACTACACTATCTTCTTTTTTTATATTTAAGACTTCGATTGCATTAATAACCGGCATATCTTCGCTTGCAGTAAGTCTCATTGCATTGTAATCAAGCTCTACAGAAAAAACATCTTCCATAGGAGATGTGATTACTATGGTATTGAAGTCTATTGTGCCGATTTTAGAAAAGACTTTTGCTGTCAAGCGTTTCCCGACTTCCAGAAATTCTATGTATCTCATAAAATACGGCGGAAGTTCAATTACAATTCTATCTTCCAGTACATTGGAAATAGTGCATGACATTTCTACAAGATTCTCTTCTTTTGGGAAAAATAAACTTATTCTCTGTCCCGGCTTTAATAAATCCATATTTAATATTATAGCTTCTGCAGGCTAAAAAAACAATGATTCTTAATATGGAAGCTTATCAATAAATTCCGGAACCTTTACATCATCCATCGGTACATCTTTTTGCCTTAGGGATTTCTGCGTATAAGATATCCAGTTAAACATAATAACCGAGCTAGGTTTATCAATAACACCATTAATAATACTTCTAAACTCTTTTGTATTGCTTGTAGGAAGCTGAGGAAGCTTTTCAAAATCTTCTGGAAGAATATTATATTTAGTATCTTCTCCTGTCAGCATGACCATAAGTTTATTCATCGAGAAGTCTCCAAAAGCACCAAGTCCGGAGATTATTTCATCTGACAAACGTCCCAGCACTACAAGTTTTGCATAATCGTTAGCCGGATTATACTGCCCCTTTATAAATAGCGTCATTAGCGGGCCTTGTGATTGAAGCATTTTTATGTTTGCAATACCGTCTTTGAGGTGAATATCTCCTCTTAAGTATTTAAACAAACCAGTATCCTTTAGCGTTATTGCCTTGGTTACAACGCTCAGGGATGTCCTTAGCATGCTGTCCGCTATAACGTTCTGTGCGTAAAGAAGGTGCTCCAGTTTTCCTAATGCACCCATGCGTCCGTTATGTACAATAAACAGAATATCTCCGTTTAGAGTTTCTTTTGTAGACAAGTCTCCGCATAATTTTGAATCAAAATCCATTATACCGCTTATGGTTTCATTTCTGGCTGATATTACATCAAATATAGGGGCTGCACTTACACCTCTTGCTTGAATCTGGGAGTCAAAGTGTTCATCTTTTAAGTTGAAATCAAGACTTCCGGCAAGTTTACCATTAAAGATTTCTGAAGAGATGTTTTTGGCAGAAAGCTTGTTGTCTTTTAATGTAAAATCACTGCTTAAAGCAGAGAAATATAATGGTGAGCCGTATATATTAACTAGAGCTTTTTCTGCATAAAATTTACCTTCTTTAATAACAATAGGAATCGTCTTTAATAACGGACTATCTTTGTACATAAGAATTGTATCTGTATTGGTATATTTTGATTTAATATTAATATTTTTTACGGTGAGAGCTTTTGATATATCAGTAAATAATGTAGAGTTAATACTGAATGCAGAGTCTGCAATTTTAACCTGAGGAGCATTTATTACTGCAATATTTTTATTGAAATCAATTGTCATATTATTAACAGCCATCTGCATAAACTGGTTGACAGCATTTTGTAATGATATCTGTCCGACAACTTCTGGCTGATTCGGCTTGCCGTTTACAAAGATATCGCCTTTTAGCTGTGCTACAGTGTCAAATAGATTTATGTTGAGCTGCTGTGGTATAAATACTCTAATATTCTTAAATGTTGGGTCTGTTATGTTCTCAATATTTCCATTAACAATGATTTTTTTAGAGCCTTTAAGGTTTGCCTTAAAATCATTCTGGAAACGACCATTGAATGTCGATACGGACAGGTCATCTATTTTTAGAGTATTGTCGGTAATTTTTGACGATAAATTGATTATAGCAGGTTCATCCAGTATAATAGCATTTTCTAAAAGTATTTGTGAATTTAGGTTCTGAACATCTCTGTTGCCATTGAATACAAGCTTAACCGGATAAACTATTGAATATTTATTTAAACTTTTAATATCTCTTGAATTGATAAATCCGTCGATATTAAAGTTAAATGTTAAATCTTTAGTATTGTAATTCATCAAATCAGCTTTAGCTGTTAATTTTGAATTAGCCATAAAGATATTGGTGCTTGGCACTTTGATAGTATCTCTGTCAATATTAATTTTTAGCAAAGGAACTTTTATCAGTTCTGTTTGAGCTGTCTTTATATTGAGATTATTGATGTATGCTGTATTATCCTTGTTTGTATCAAGTTTAAGTGTAGAAAAACTGATGTTTCCGTTGCTATTTGATGCCTGAAATTTATCTATCTGTAAATTTTCTTTGTGTGAAATATTCTGGAGAGTTCCGGTTATATTGGCGACAAGTGATGCAATACCGTTCTCGATTCCAAAAGACGATGGGCAGAGGTGTTTTAGTTCAACTTTGTTCATTAATAATTCAATGTCAATTGTCTTATCAATCTTACCTTTTGCCATAATCGGAGCATTGTTAACATACCCAACCGCGTCTGTTATATTAATTACGTTATTGGAAAAATCTATGTTTGAACTTATTTTATTAATATTTACACCGCTTGCCGCTATTGCAGCATCAGAAACTTTAAGATAACCATTAGATTTTATTTTATTTAAATCCCCTTTTATGCTAAAATCAGCCTCTAAATTTCCGCTAATGGAGTTTATACCTTTTAAGCCGGAACAGTCAGCAAGGAGTTTTACTTTGTTATATAAATCTTTAAGCTCAATTTTATCCGTTTTAACCTTCAAATCTAAGCCTGGTTTTTGTGAGTTATTTATAACCCCATCTATATAAACCTTTTTGTCTCCTGTTGCATAAATATTTGATAATACACCTATTTTATCTCCCAGGAATGTTAAATAAATAAAACTCTTAGGAGTTTTCTTGGCCGGATCAAGCACTGAAATATTATCAATATTTACCAGCCCTGATATTTGCGTAGAGCCGTTTATGTTTTTATACAATTTTAAATCTGCAATTATATCAGAAGAAAAATCTAAATCTTCCATCTGTTCGATAAACTCTGCATAATCAACAGTTTTTTTGCATTCAGGCATATCTATATTAGGCAGAATTGATAAATCATAGGATATAAATTTTTTGTCATTGATAAGAAATTCACCCATTGCAGCAAGTTTGAAGTTCTGGTAATTTACAAGTTTAGTTAATTCTACAGAAGGTCCTGCAATTTTATATTTTTTATCAATTTTCTTGTCGTAATATGTTATGCTATAGTTCTTGAATGTTATATCCGGTACTTCCGAAAAATCTTTACTGCGGAGCTTTGATAGGAATTTCCCAAGGTATTTGTCATTAGAGCCCGCTTTTACAATAAACTTATCGGCGTATATTCTTTTTACTATGACATCGTTTTTAAATAGTGTTGACCATGGTATAAAGAATTTGACATTATCTAGTTGAGCAAATTTTTGACCGTCTTCATACATCATGTGCATTACAGGTGCTTTAACTTTTAGCGACGGTCCAAATCTTAAAATTAACTTTTCTATATGTATATTAATTCCTAAGTCTTTTGTAACTTGTCCCTCAATTGCAGGAATAAAGCGTGTTGCATCTATAGGCACAAAGCATATTGATATACAAAAAGCTAATATAATAAAAGCTGCAATTATATAATTTCGATACTTTCTCATACTTAAATAACTTCTCCGCTGTTTTTATCAAAGAAAAACATATTATCAACAGATATTCTCAATTCAATTTTATCACCAATAGGATAATCAAGCGGAAGTTTTGCAGAACATTTATTTCCGTTTAAGTAAAAATATGCAATTCTATCTCCGCCGGTCATCTCTACAATTTCAGGGTTAACAGCTATTTCAGTATCCCCGCAAATCATTTTTTCGGCTCTTATTCCTGCCGTAACTTCTTTTCTACTCCCTAAATCTCTATTGCAATTAAATCTGACACCATTTATTTCAAAATAGTTATTTTCAAGTTTTATGTCAATAAAATTCATTTGTCCGATAAACCCTGCGACAAATTTGTTTTTAGGATTATTATATATTACCTCCGGTGTATCAACCTGCTGAATTTTTCCCTTGTCAAGAATGACTATTCTATCTCCCATTGTAAGCGCTTCTGTCTGGTCATGGGTTACATACACAAATGTTGTCTGCAGTTTTTGGTGCAGTTTTTTTATTTCAGATCGCATTTGCACCCTCAAGTTAGCATCCAGATTTGATAATGGCTCATCCATCAAGAAAACTTTAGGGTTTCTTACAATCGCACGCCCGAGAGCTACTCGCTGCCGCTGCCCCCCTGAGAGCTGCTTGGGTTTTCTATCTAAAAGCTCATCAAGGTTAAGAGATTTTGCAACATCTCGAACCTTTTTATCGATTTCATCTTTAGGGTATTTACGCATTTTAAGACCGAAGGCGATGTTTTCATATACACTCATGTGCGGATACAGAGCATAGCTCTGGAATACGAATGCAATATCTCTGTCTTTCGGATGTATATTATTTACTACACTGTTATCAATAAGGATTTCTCCAGATGTAATATCTTCAAGCCCTGAAATAAGTCTTAATATAGTTGACTTTCCGCAGCCGGATGAGCCTACCAGAACAATAAATTCTTTATCTTTTATTTCCAAATTTATATTATCAATAATATTCTTTTTGCCATCATAGCTTTTTACAAGGTTTTTCAATATTACACTGCTCATCTAAACCTCTTCATACTCCTAACTTATACAATATTAGACGGAATTAGTATATTAAAACTGGTGTTTTTAAGAATTTGTGATTCTACCCAGATAGTTCCGTTTAAAGATTGTACAAGGTTTTTGACGCTTGCAAGAACAATAGCTCTTAATACATTTTTTCTGTTTGTAGAATCTACAATTTTGTATGGATCAAACATGCATTCTAAATCATGTTCTGAAAGCAGAAGCGCATTACTTGAAAGTGTAATCATAGTATATACGCTTTGAGGCAGATTTTTTGAATTTATAAATTCTTCATCTGGAGTAGATAGTGTGATTGTAATATCTCCCAAATCTACAGATTTAAGAATTACTTCCAGAATATCCTGCAGAATATTTTTAATAATTTCTTCATCTGATGAAATTGTTTTCTTCAAATTAGCTTCCTGCTGAATATTTATTTTGACGTCTTTTCCCTTGTATAGCTGTTCATTAAATCTCACAACCGAGTTAACAAGACCTAAAATGTCAAATGTTTTGTACTCAGGAACTTTGAGGGCTGATTCGGTTTGAGAAAGCTCAAGGAGCTTGCCGACAAAGTACATTAATTCAGACGAGTTCTTATTGATAATTCTGATATACTTTTCCTGTTGTTCTGTCATGTTGCCGCCAAGGCCATCTGCCATGGCTTGTGAGAATCCGACTATTGACTGAATAGGTGATTTTAAGTCATTGGCTAGCTTTAAAAGAAAATTATTTTTTTCTCTATTGATAACTTCTTGAGCTTCATCCAGTCCTACTTCTGGAGTTGGTTGAGCGGCGTCTCGAAAATCTAAAACATAGCCTTCTTCGATTTCTTTGACTGTCATATCAAAATAAATCTCTTTGCCGATAAACTTTGTTATTACAGGTTTGTGCATAATAACGGAGTTTGTTATTAAAGTCATTGGATTTTCTATAAAATCAGAGATATTTGAAGTAAGCAAATGCATTTTTGATGTTTCAAAAATCTCTGCTGCAACATCATTTACCCATTGAATTTTGCCGTCTTTCCCGCATAGCACAATTGCGTCAGGAAGCGCTTTTTCAACGTCTATAGAATTTGTTCTAAATAAAATTTTCTTTATATCCATTATTTAATTTCCCTTATTAATGTATGTATTTTATCACAAACTTAATATTCTTATAATTAAAAAAAGATTAACTTTATTAAGAATTGTAATTTTTTGTATTAATATATAAATATAATATAAAGGATAAACTATGAAGTACAAAGATTACTATGAAATATTAGGGGTAAAGCGTGATGCAGATACTGCAGCGATAAAATCGGCATACAGGAAGCTTGCAAGAAAATATCATCCGGATGTAAATAAAACTAAAGAAGCAGAAGAAAAGTTTAAAGACATAAACGAAGCTTATGAAGTTTTATCAGATAAGGCAAAACGTCAGAGATATGACAGCCTTGGCTCAAACTGGCAAGGCGGTGCTGATTATACTCCGCCTCCGGGATTTGAAAATTTCAGCTTTAATTTTAATCAGGGTGGTGCCCAGTCGTTTGATTTTGGCGGCAGCGGGTTCTCTGATTTCTTTAGCTCTTTGTTTGGAGACATGATGGGAGCCGGAATGGGCGGCGCAAGACAGACACAAGCTAATTTCGGCGGATTCGATTTTACAGGAGGCGCTAGTTCTGCAAGGCAGAGAAGGACTTCACAGGCTCCAAAGCAAGAAGATTTGGATATAACAAAAAATTTGAATGTTACGGCAAAAGAAATTTTTGACGGTAAGCCAATTTCCGTTACTTTTAATCAAATGGAAAAATGTACACAATGTCATGGCGGAGGTTACTGTTCAAACTGCGGCGGAACAGGTATTGTATCCAATTCAAAGACCGTAAAAGTAAAACTCCCTAAGGGGATAACCGAGGGGAAAAAGGTTCGTCTTAAAGGCGAAGGTAAAACTGATGCCTACGGTAATAAGGGGGATTTGTACTTTATTGTACATTTCAAAGACAGTGAGTATGACTTTGACGGTGAAAATCTGGTTAAGGAGGTTGATATTACCCCTCCGGAAGCTGTTCTGGGCTGCTCTAAAGAAATTGAAACTCTTCATGGAAAAATTAACATTAAAATTCCTGCAGGAGTGTCAAGCGGACAATCTCTGAGATTGAAACAAATGGGATTACCTAAGACTACCGGATACGGAGATTTGAACGCAAAAATTAAAATAGTCGTTCCTAAAAATATGTCAAAAGAAGTCATTGATTTATATAAACAAATTCAAAAGCTAACGAATTAAGAGACCAAAAGGTCTCTTTTTTTTTTTTTCATATTCTCTATTTATTTGATTACAAATTATAAATAATCCTATAAACTGTAAATATCAAATGGGGAGAGATATGTCTAGAACGAATTTAAAAACAAAAAATGCCGTTAGTAAGGCAGACCTTAAAGTTGTTGATAATAATGCTGTGAAAACAACCGCCTATAGTGATATAAATTTAAAGAAATGGCGTGATTATGACTATATTAAAACTGATACTTTATGGGAATTTCCTTCTCGTCTAAAAGAGGGAGGACATTCAAATGAATATCATGGGAATTACATACCTCAAATAGCTCAGCAAATTTATGAAAGATTTACTAAAAAACATGATATTGTTCTGGACTTATTCTTTGGTTCTGGCACCTCTGGTATAGAGGCAATCAATATGGACAGAAGATGTATAGGTGTAGAGCTAAAAGAAGATCTTGCAGAATCTGTTTCTGAAAAATTTACTCCTAAACAGTTGGTTACGGATGTTAATATAATCTGTGCAGATTCCGCAAGTGAAACTGCACGAGATAAAATTCAAGCCCGCCTTGATATTATGGGACGCAAGCAGGCTCAGCTTCTTATGCTTCATCCGCCGTATGATGATATTATAAAATTTTCTGATAAGAAAGAAGATTTGTCTAATTGTGCTACTACCGAGGAATTTTATGACCTCTTTGAAAAAGTTGCTAAAAATGGGTATGACTTCCTTGAAAAAGGAAGATTTGCCTGCCTGATAATTGGTGATAAATATGCAAATTCTCAGCATATTCCGCTTGGTTTTGAGTGCATGGCAAGAATGAATAAATTAGGATTTATAACAAAGGCAATAATCATAAAAGATATGCAGGGAAATGAACGTGCTAAAGGAAAGACCGCTAATCTTTGGCGTTATAGAGCTCTTGCAGGCGGTTTCTATATTTTTAAGCACGAGTACGTAATGGTTTTCCAAAAAGTATGATAAAAGATACTGAAAATGGGCTTGTTATTCAAATAAGAATAGTTCCGAACTCTTCCAAAAATGAGATTATTTTAGAAGAAGAGTTTGTAAAGGTTAAGATTACCGCCCAACCTGTAGAAAATAAGGCAAACAAGGCTTTAGTTGAGTTTTTGTCAAAACAATTCAAGGTTCCTAAAACAAGTATTGAAATTTTGAAAGGTCATACATCTAAAGATAAAACTCTTTTGTTTTCGACATCGGATGAGAATAAGAAATCTTTTATAATTTCTCAATTGACAAAATAGTGTAAAACCTATACTATAGTAAATATAGAGTATAGAGAGGTAAGAATGTACAAACGCTGGTATGATGTTGACCCTACAGTAAGCTTGGCAGTAAGTTTGATGAGAAATGCAAATATCATGACACAATACAAGTGTGCAGATATTATTGTTAAAAAATCAAAAGATAATGGTATTGATTTATCAGAAAATATTCTCACAGACGCCTTTACTTATGTATTAAGACGCTGGTACGATACTGATCAAAAAATAGCAGAATCGTTTGAATACCTAAAAACTTTACCACTTGATTTACAAAAAGAGGCTGCTCTTGATATAATTAATTTCTTGCAGGAAGAAGAAACGCATAAATAGTTATGGGTACGTTTATAAATTTTATTTTGAATCCTGCATTAATTTCGGTTGTTTTACTTTGCATATTATGCCTTAGAAAAATAAATGTACTTCTGGCGATAATTATATCGACTCTTTGTGCCGGGCTGATTTCCGGTATGGATGTAAGAGATGTAATGAGTGTTTTCATATCCGGAATGGGCGGAAATTCTGAAACAGCACTAAGCTATATTTTGTTGGGGGCTTTTGCTGCAACAATGGCACATTCAGGCTTTACAGATGTTATTTCCAATAAAATCGCAAAATTTGTTGCTGATAGAAAGTATGTGTTGCTTGGAATTTTAACTTTGATTGCAATGGCTTCTCAAAACCTTATACCAATACATATTGCTTTTATTCCAATTATTATCCCGCCGCTATTGGGTATAATGAATAAACTTGATATAGACAGACGAGCTGTTGCCTGCGTATTGGCATTTGGGTTAAAAATGCCATATATTGCAATTCCGGCAGGGTTTGGGCTTATTTTCCAGAATCTTATAGAAGATAATATGGTTCAAAATGGGGTTCACGTTTTAAGAAGTGATATTTGGAAATTCAATTCTATCCTGGGATTAGGAATGGTTGCAGGTTTATTAATTGCAGTCTTTATTTCTTATCGAAAACCCAGGATTTATGAAAATAAACCGATTGCAAATTCAGATTTGCACGCAGCGGAATTCAGACCGAAGCATTGGATAGTAATTCTTGCAGCACTTGCAACTTTTATCGTGCAGCTACTTACACAATCTTTACCTCTGGGGGCATTGGTTGGGCTTGGAATAATCTTTTCTTTTGGAGTAATTCCGCAGAGCAAGATGGATCATATGATGAATGAAGGCATTTATCTTATGGGATATGTAGCATTTGTAATGCTTGTTGCAGCAGGGTTTGCCTCTGTATTGAAAGAGACCGGAGCAATTGACAGTCTCGTTAAGATTGTTTTGAACTACCTTCCTTCAAGCATAATTCTAACTTCGTTGATAATTTTGTTGTTGGGTTTATTTATAACAATCGGAATAGGAACTTCATTTGGCACAATCCCTATAATAGCAGTCCTGTTTTTACCTATATGTATAAAAATGGGATTTAATGTTCCGCAAATGGTTATCTTGGTATCAGCAGCTGCAGCTCTTGGTGATGCGGGTTCTCCGGCTTCTGATACAACATTAGGCCCAACTGCAGGTTTAAATGCAGATGGGCAGCATAATCATATTTTTGATACCTGTATTCCGACTTTTTTGCACTATAATATTGCTTTGATACTCTTTGCATTAATCGGAATTTCAATTTTTGGTTAATTAACCATTCAATCCATAGTTAAAGTCTTCTTGGATATTGTTGGTTAACATTGTGCTCATTGATTCGATATAAGCATTTACTTCTTCAAGTTCAGCACTATCAGTTGTCATTTGAGCATCGAGTGCTGTTTCCCAGGCTGTTAACTCATCAAGCTGGTCTTGGTATTTAGCAGTAAGCTTATCGATTTCTTCTTCAAAATCAGGAATCTGAGTATAGTCTTTGTATTCAGCCTGTAATTCTTCATCACTTTCATATAGAGATTTGAAGTAATCTCTGATTGAGTGTTGTTCAGATGATTTCAAAGATTGAGAATCAGCCTGAGAGTAAGTTGCCAGAGTTTTCTGGTTTTGAAGCTGAGTGATTTCAAGGTTCAACTCATTTCTTCTTAACTTATAGCTTAATAATGTTTCGTGTAAATTTGCGATTGCCATCTTTGTTCACCATCATTTTTATCTTACATATATATAAAGTATTTAAATGATATCTAATTTCAAAGACGATATATTTTGTTACAAAACTTAATATTTTCTATACCAAATCAAAAAGCCCTCTTTTAAAGAGGGCTTTTTGATAATTATTAATTGTATTAATTATTGCTCAAAACAAGTCTAAATGTTGCCAGGTTTTTGATAGAAAGCATTCTGTGTTTGTTTCCCTGCTTTTCTGCTATCTGGAAAATTCTGCAGATTCTCTGGATTTCTTCAATATCCTTTCTGCTTTCAAGCTTATATACGTTGTTTATTGGATCTGCTATGACTGACATTGCTGCATTTAGTTCTTGTT
>CALUSZ010000053.1 GCA_944323495.1 Candidatus Gastranaerophilales bacterium | reverse complement strand
TTGCCATCATACCGCCGTAGGCTATACCCCCGTCTTCTTCTTTAAAACTAGGTAACACCATTGAATGGTTGAACAGCATATCATCAATTGCCAACTGGTTCATCCATTGAGCAATAGTTGTTACCTGCCCGCGGTATACCTGTGGATTAAAGCGGGTTAAATCAAGAGTCATGCCGCCGGGAGAATTTGGAGCTCCATTTAATTTATACCAGCCTATCGGAGTGAATACTTCTTTATCCGTTACATTGAATTCTACATTACCGTCAAGTGTGTCATAGTTAAATATTCTATCCAGATTTATGTGCTTATCGATAGGTGCGTCCCACCCATAGATATCACCAACCAGATTCCAGTCAGATATTTCTATACAACCATCTGTTATTTTACTGCCAACAAACCTATCAGCATCATTGTTTCTTGCATCAATATCAATTGCAAACTTTGCAGTATTGTCAATTGAAGTACCTTTCAATTCTAAATTTTCAACTAAAAACTGTTCGCACACAGAATTAATTGAACTGAATATCCCAGTATTATGCAACTCTTTTAAACTAAGGGAGTTTTCTACACCACTACTACCATTTATGATAAATGCAGAGGTTGAATCAATAAAGATACTGCCGTTTTTAATTTTAGATGCATCTTTAATCGCAAGCATTGAATCATTAACCAAATTCAGTTTACCGTCTTTTTGCCCATAATATGCCAATTCAGTAGATTCAAAAGCAAAATTATCAAAAGTAACACTGCCGTCACCATCAAGAATTAAGCTTCCATGCAAAGAATCACCATCATTCAATGTAAGACTAGAACCATTTTTCAAATTCATTACTGAATTTGAAGCAATATTTACAATCGCAGCCTCTATAACATTTATATTATCCAAATTTAAGCTCGTACTATTAATACCATCACCAATATTCACAGCTTCGATAATATTACAAGTATCTGTTGAAGAGGTTAAAGTATTATCTCCTAAACGAACATTCAGCGTTCCTTCTATATCTATATCCTGATTTTCAAGCGTCAAAGTAGAATTATTAGTAAGTTCAATCCTTCCGTAGTTTTCAAGAGTTCCGATATTAATGTTTGCACCATCAGTAACAGTAAAACTGGTAGAACTTATTATATAGTCTGCCTTCAAGGATGCATCAGGGCCGGAATTAATAAATACGGCATTTGTAAGAACCCCGTCAACATTAAATTCCCCATAGTTAACGATTGTACCGCTGTTGTTAATATTTCCGGATACATCAATAGCACCATTATTTTCAAAATCAGTATCTCTAGTATTTACAATACTATCCGCAACTATAGAGCCGCTATTTAAAGTGGTTCTATTATTAGTCAGCCATCTGGTGGTTAACTTTCCATCGCTAAGAACCGAAAGAGTGCCATGATTTTCTATTGAATCAATTGTAATATTTGAGCTTATTTCTCTAGTTTCACCAACTTGAATTTCTTCAGCTCGAGTATAGCCAGTATGCATTACACATATAAGCACAGTTGCACACAAAAGTACTTTAAAACTCTTCTTCATAAGTAATCTATAAATTGTATTTTCTTAATTCCTGATATTAAGTAAGATACCAAAAACAAAACAAGAGTTGCTAAATGTAAAAATAATTTTTACATTTAGCAACCTGCTTTAATATTTATGATAGAATTTGAGCTTAAAATTTTTCTGTAAAAATTTGGAAATAACTCTGCGGGTGTTCGCATACCGGACAAATACATGGAGCTTCTTTTCCAATATGAGTATGACCACACTTTCTGCATATCCACTGGTTCACTTCTTCTTTTTTAAAAATAGATCCTGCCTTTAATTCTTCTGCTAAAACTTCAAACCTATGGGCATGACGTTTTTCTATCTCAACAATATTAGCAAAAAGTTTGGATATATCATCAAACCCCTCTTCTTTTGCTGTTTGCGCAGAATTTTTATATAGAATTTCCCACTCTTCGCGTTCTCCTGACGCAGCTGCGCGTAAGTTTTCATAAGTATCACCAAAATAAAACGGATATGCACCGGTTACGGTCAAATGTTCTGTATTTGGAATATGTTTATAAAATAATTTTGCATGTTCACGCTCATTTTCTGCTGTATCCCAAAAGACCTGGCATATCTGCTCATAACCTTCTTTTTTAGCAACTTTCGAATAAAAAGTATATCTATTTCTTGCCTGTGATTCTCCGGCAAATGCATTAACTAGATTTTGAAGAGTTTCTGAATTTTCTAATTTCATTATTTCATCTCCTTACTTTTTTAAAATACAATATAGCCTCATTTTTTTTACTCTCCAAACGGGTATAGTTAATTGTTCTATAACTTTAGTTATAGAAGCTCTTAGAGCATTAATCCTGCAATACTGTCTACTCCATATAGAGGATTCTATAACTAAAGTTGTAAAGTTCAAATTTTTCATGCCGTTAACTAAACTAGAAAGGCAAAATTATAAATTTATTGAAAGGAATTTATTATGACAGCGACATCAACGATTACAATCAACACGAACTTGGCGTCATTAACCTGTCAATCGTACCTTAGAGATGCAACTAAAGGTATGAACACAGCAATGGAGAGATTATCTACCGGTTTCCGGATAAACTCTGCAGCTGATGACGCAGCCGGCTATGCAGTATCTGCCGGCATGGAAGCTAAAATTAACGGTTACGACATTATTGAAACAAACGCCCAAATGGGGTTAGACATGTTAACAACACAAGAAGGCGTTTTGGATATCATCAACGATTATCTTCAAAGAATTCGTGACTTGACTATGCAAGCAGCGAACGGAACTTACGGTTCAGCGTCTCTTGATGCTATTGCTACAGAAGTAGTACAGAGAATGGATGAAATTAACCGTTTGTGCCAAATTACAGATTTTAACGATACATACCTTCTTGATGGTTCAAGAACAACTGATATTAACCTGCAGGTTGGTTTGTATTCAGATGCAAGATGCGTTATCAAGATGGACGCGTTCTTGTTTGCAAGTGCAGAATCCACAGTAATCTTCGGCTTTGGCTCTGCCGGTATTAAAGATGCAGAAGGTAATGCACAAGGCTTTATGGATTTGACAGCAAAAACTGCTGAAGACGAAGCAAACGGATATATCTATCAGGCTCGTGTTCTAGATTCAAACGGTAAGCCGGTTTTAGATGCAGGCGGTAATATTCAATACCAAAATGGTTATTATAAGTCCGCTCTTGCAGCAGCACTTGCTGAAAACGGAGATATAACATACGGTGGCGGCACAAGTGCGACAATTGTAGGCGGAGCCTTATCAATAGAAGCTATGTGTAATGCTATATACAGAAACGATAACTCTGCACGTGAATTTATTGACCAGATTGACGTAGCAATTGACAATATTTCTCTTAGAAGTACTAAAATTGGTGCTTATATGAACAGATTAGATTCTGCAATTGAATCAACAGATGTTCAGAGAGAAAACCTTGTTGAAGCTAATTCAACAATCAAGGATGCTGACGTTGCAACAGAATCTTCAAACTACATAAAATACCAGATTCTGCAGCAGTCAACAGCAACACTGTTAGCAACAGCTAACCAGATGCCTTCAATTGCTTTGAACTTAATATAATAAAAAACCAAAAAACAATAGAGATAATAAAGGTCCTTTCAATGGCCCTCGGTGTTATGCGCATCGAGGGTTTGCCTTTTTGGGGGGGGGGGAATAAATAAAAGCCGTACCTCTGCCTATCGAAATACAGCTAAAACGATTTTGCTTAAAGAATCTACCCCTTAAATATATGACACCCGCAAGGGTTACCTTAGTGCTGCTATGTTTCCATCCTGACACGGTTCGATATCTTACGCCATCATAACCTAAGTTATCAACAATCCTATAAACATAGGCGCCTTATCTGTACCCCTCACAGCAGGCTCTGCACCCCGCAATCGCTTCGGGTCGAGAGAACGCTACGTCCCCGTGGAGTACGGCAGGGGTTATTGTAACATAGAAACTAACCAATTACAAGTCGGCTCTCATGCAATGAACACTTTCTGCCAACAGGGATTGTTATTTTTTCTTTGTTATGGGTAATTTTAAACCCGCTAACGACAGGAATATCTAATCTAAAAGCTAACTCTTCAAAATATTCTTCAAGCCACTCTTGATTATCAACGTCCAGAAAATCTCCAAGAACTATTCCCCTGCAATTATCTCTAAAAATACTAATGTTTATTAATTGCTGAAACATTCTGTCAATCTTATAAACAGGCTCGTTCAAATCCTCGGCAAAGAATATAAAATCCTCTTCCGGTATAAAATCAATCCCGCACAATGAAACAACCGTAGCAAGGTTTCCGCCCCAAATTATACCTTGCGCTTCGCCTACTTTGTATATTTTTTTACCTTCAAACTCCAGTACTTTTCCTTCTAAAGCTTTCAAAAGGTTACCCCAGGAAAACATCATTCCCTCTCCTTTGAGAAGAGAGGGAGGTGTCAAATCCCCAAAATCAGAGCATGCCATAGGCCCTTGATAAGTCACCAAGCCGGTTTTCTTATAAATCATCAAAAGAAGTGCCGTAATATCAGAAAACCCGACAAACGGCTTTGGATTATTCTTAATCAAATCATAATCAATTTTATCAATAAGCCTTATTGCGCCATACCCGCCTCTTGCGCACATAATCAAATCCACATCGGGATCTTTAAAAAATCTATGCAGCTCTTCAATTTTATCCTCATCATTCCCTGCTAAGTAGCGTTTATTATCAAAAATATTCTTTGCAAGCTTAACCTCAAACCCTAACTCTTTAAGGTTATTAACAGCAATCTCAAGTTTATTTTTATTTACCCCGCCTGATGGCGCTATGATTCCAATCGTTTTCATAATCTAATTATAAATTATATGTTAACTTTTGTAAAATTTTTATCATATACAGGCAATTTTTAACCTTTCAGAACGTTATTATATATATACACAAGTTGAAAAGGATATGTATATCATGGGCGGAATACCAGGACTAGAACAAAATTATCAATACGGTCTATATGGACAAGGTCAGCAGCCATTTGGCAGTTTGACTGTCGGACCGCGTGTTACGCCAACCCCATCTGTAGAACCGACAACAGGAATATCGATTCCGGGACAGGTCGGGTATGTTACTGATGAAGGAGGAAATAAAATTTCTCTGGGACAAGACGGCGTAGGACTTGCACATAGAGATCCAAAAGACTATGGATTTATGGCAGTAGCTTAATTTGAAAAAGACCCCCTAAGGGGTCTTTTTTATGTTTCTCTATTTCGTGTTTTCATCCATTCGTCTTTAGGGAGGTCGGAAACAATGTTGCCGTCTTTGAATTTTATTACTCTTGAGCAGTATTCTGCAATATCCGGCTCGTGAGTTACAAGTACGATTGTTTTACCTTCTTTTCCGTCAAATCCGCGGTTTAATTTTACAAAAAACTCCATGACTTCGATACTGGTTTTAGTATCAAGATTTCCGGTAGGTTCGTCTGCTAAAATAAGCGGAGCGTCATTAACTAAAGCCCTTGCAATTGCAACTCTCTGCTGCTGCCCGCCTGACATCTGGTTTGGCATGTGAGATTCTCTGTTTTTAAGCCCGACAATTTCCAGTGCTTCTTTTGCACGTCTGTGGCGTTCTTCCTCCGGAATACCTTTATAAATCATAGGAAGTTCCACATTTTCCAAAGCAGATGTTCTTGATATCAGATTAAAACCTTGAAATACAAACCCGATTTTCCGGTTTCTTATAAGCGACAACTCCTCTGCGTTAAGCGAAAACACGTCCACGCCGTCCAGATGATAACTTCCGCTTGTAGGTCTATCCAGAGTTCCCAAGGTATTCATACAAGTAGATTTACCCGAACCGGATGTTCCCATAATAGCCACAAATTCACCTTTTTCAACAGAAAAAGATACACCATTCAGTGCATTAAAACTGTCATCTTCTGTTTTATAGGTTTTTACGATATTTTTTAATTCAATCAAAGGCATGAATATATTTTACTACAAAACAAGTTGGTGAGCAGAGCCCCTCATACCTTGTTATTTTTTGTAAGCATTTTTTGCAGCACTATTTGCAAGATATTCATTTATTCCTTTTACAAAATCCATATTTCCAAGCAAAGTTTCTCTCAAGACAATTTCCTTTAAAACTGCTTTATCTTGAGTATTTGCGGCACAGCTCATTCCAGCAACTTTTTCCATAAAAGCTTCCTCTGGAGTTAAAACTTTTTGCGGAATGATTTTTTTGGCTAAACTTTCTGCTATTTTATCTTTACCGCCTTTAAATGCCGGAGCCTTTGTTGTTGTAGTTGTTGCAGAAGCAGTTACAGGAACAGTTGGATTAATTGTTGTCATATTTATTACCTCACACTAAATTATTACACTTATATTTAAAAACATTATCTTCTTTAAAGTTGCCCTTTTATGTATTACTATTTACAAAACTTAATAATATAAAATTTTTCCTTGTATACATTCAACTATCTTTGTGTTAGAATCAGTGTGCTAGGATTTTATAGAGCGTATTTAGTAAAAAAAGAAGGAGAAACTAATGGCTGAAAAACGAGTATGGCTCTTTAGAGAGGGTAATGCTAACATGCGCAACCTCTTAGGCGGCAAAGGTGCGAACCTTGCTGAAATGACTAATTTAGGTTTACCGGTACCTCCGGGACTTACTATTACTACAGAAACTTGTATGGATTACATTAACCATGGCAATAAAATGCCTGAAGGCTTGATGGACGAAGTTAAGGCTGCATTAAAAGATGTTGAAGCTCAAGCTGGTAAGAAGTTTGGCGATACTTCGAATCCGCTTCTTGTATCAGTTCGTTCAGGTGCAAGAATTTCTATGCCTGGTATGATGGAAACTATCCTTAACTTAGGTTTGAATGATGAAACAGTAGAAGCTATGGTTAAATTAACTAACAACCCGAGATTCTGCTATGATTCTTACAGAAGATTCTTAACTATGTTCGGCTCTGTTGCCTGGGAAATGGACAGACAAAAATACTTCGAATCAGAAGTTGAAAAGGTTAAGGAAAGAGAAGGCGTAAAATCTGATACGGAAGTATCCGCAGAAGGCTGGAAATCTCTTATTCCTATCTACAAAAATG
>CALUSZ010000052.1 GCA_944323495.1 Candidatus Gastranaerophilales bacterium | reverse complement strand
GAAGTTATGATTCTTGATAACTCCGGCCCTGATTTAGGTTTAATTACCTGGGGTGCAGCTATTAAGATGTTTATATTTGAAGCTTTGATTGCTAATCTGTTAATTCCTTCCTCCTTGAACGGCTGGGAAGCTCTGTTAGCATTCCTTGCGATAATATTTATTCTTGCAATTGTTATAGGTACGGTTGAATCTTCTATGGCAAGATTCAGAATGACACATGTATTTGAATTTATATTCATAATGTCGATAACTGCGCTTATTATCCTTGCGTTAGTAACATATAGAATATACGGAGGGTAGAGGAATTTAATTATGGAAAATATTTTTATAATTTTATTAGGTTTAACAATGATATATATAGCTGCAACAAGCAGGCTTGCAGGGCATATTAATATGCTTATTGCACAGGGCTGGTTATTGTTCTTTGTGTGCTTGTCCGGTTTTGCAAAAGAACCGTGGTTTAACTGGCATATGATTTCCGGTTCGCAGGCTATTATGGATAATATGCCTCATATTATCGGGTTATTGTTTGTAATTGTTGAGACTCTGATTGTTAAGGCTGTTGTTATTCCTGTATTTTTGAAAAAGGTTTTGAAAAGAACACAGGCTCATAGAGATACAGAAGCAAACGTTCCGCATTTTTATTCTTTGTTTATTGCAAGTATAATTCTATTCGGCGGTTTCCTTGTTGCAAATATTGCCTCGCCGGAATTTAAGCTTGTTGATTCCATGTATTTTGGAGTATCTCTTGCAATAATTATTACAAGTTTGTGGCTTATTACTATTAAACATAAAGTTTTATCTAACGTTATCGGGTTTATAACTATGGAAAACGGGATTTTTCTTCTCTCGCTTTCTGTAGCAAAAGAAATGCCGATTATTATTAACCTTGGCGTTTTATTGGATATATTTATTGCAGTATTTATCTTGGGAATGCTGGTTAACGAAATTAATAACGAATTTGACGATTTAGAGGTCGCACATTTATCAGATTTAAAGGATTACGAGTACAATGATTAATTTGATTTTATTATTTCCGATTTTAGCATTTGTTATATTGGCTTTATTCAAAAAGAAATTTTTGAATAATCTGATGATTAACTTATATGCAGTAATACATTTTCTGGTATCAATGGCATTTTGCCTGAATATTGATTTTCTTCCGATGTGGAAGCCTTGCAGATTCTTTGCCGTTGATGATACAAACAAAATATTTCTTGCGGTAATGTCTGTTGTATTTTTGGCTGTTGCTGTTTACAATAACGGTTATGTTCAAAAAGAAACTTCTTTAACTAAGAAATTAAGACATTATACTTATATGGTACTGTTCTTTGTATTTTCAATGACGGGTGCCGTATTAAGCTCAAATTTGGGTGTTTCATGGGTATTTATTGAAGGTACTACTTTAGCAAGTGCTTATCTTATATATTTCCATAAGACAAAACATTCAATTGAAGCAGCCTGGAAATATGTATTTATTTGTTCAATTGGTATTGCATTAGCATTTGTCGGTATAATATTAATGACAGTTGCAACGGGAAATCTTAATACATTATTCTATAGAGATTTATATAATAATGCGCCTTTATTTAATCATTTCTGGCTGCAATTATCATTTGTATTTATATTATTCGGTATCGGAACAAAAATGGGTTTGGCTCCTGTTCATTTCTGGCTTCCGGATGCCCATGCAGAAGCTCCGAGTCCGATATCTGCTCTTTTATCGGCAACACTTTTAAACTCTGCTTTTTTAATGATTGTAAATGTATTTAGAATCATGGTATTTGCAGGGTGCGCTGATTATGCAAGAATAATGCTGCTTGTAATGGGATTCTTATCTCTGTTTATCACTGCGGTATTTGTATATCATATAAATAATTATAAGAGAATGCTTGCTTATTCTTCTATTGAGAATATGGGGATTTTAGCTATCGGAACCGCTCTGGGCGGAGTCGGAATGCTTGCTGCAATAATCCATCTTATAGGCCACTCACTTATCAAGGCTTCTTTCTTCTTAACTTCCGGAAACATTTTGGAAACATACGGAACAAAGAAAATAAAAGCTGTTACAGGCTTACTAAAACGTGATAGAAGAACAGGGTGGCTCTGGGTTGCATCATTCATAGGAATTGCTGCATTTCCGCCTTCTGTATTGTTTGTAAGTGAGTTTTTGATGGTAAAAACGATGTTTTTACAGAAGCATTATCTAATTTGTGCGTTATTTTTGATACTTCTTACAATTGTTATTTACGGTTTAGGAAAGGCTGTAATCAGAATGGCATTTTCTGCTGAAAAAGATGAAAATCAGGAAGAAACTTCAGAAAAAGTTAAGTTAGACTGGACAATGTATGTTCCTCAAATTGTAATGCTTGTAATTGCATTTACAATCGGAATTTATATGCCTCAAGGACTTTCTCAGATGGTATTGATGGCTGTTGCAGGGTTTTAGGTAATAATAAAGAAGGTAATTATGAACTGGATAATAACTGAAAATAATAAGAAAATAAATGCATTTGATATTCCTACAATTTCTGTAGAAGAAATTAAATCAGATGTTGAAAAAATGAAGATGCGGGTTATCGGATTTTTCGGAAAACAAGAGTTTGAGAATGTAAGATTATATGTTGTAATGGCAGATGATAAGGTTGGAAAAATTTATATTACATCTGCAATCTTTACTCCTGATGTTAAATCTTATGAATCATTTACTCAAACAATTCCGGCTTTTCATATATTTGAAAGAGAATTCTACGAAGAGTTTGGAATAGAGCCTCTAAATCACCCGTGGCTGAAACCTGTACGCCAGAACCAAAATATTTACCCCTTCTTTGAGATGCAGGGAGAAGATATCCATCAGGTTGCAGTAGGCCCTATTCACGCCGGAGTAATTGAGCCAGGACATTTCAGATTTATGTGTATGGGAGAAAAAGTCTATGATTTGGAGATAATGCTCGGATATCAGCATAGAGGCGCTGAAGAGCTGTTTTTGAAGAGCAAACGCTATAATAACAGGCTTGCAGAATCTATCTGTGGTGATACGGTAATCGGATATAATATGGCATATTCTCAAGCAATGGAGGCTTTATCCGATACAAAAGTCACACCAAAAGCACAGATTATAAGAAGAATTGCACTGGAGATGGAAAGAATTGCAATACATATCGGTGATATGGGCGCTATAGCTGGAGATATGGCATACTTAATGGGTGCTTCTATATTTGGTATTACAAGAACTCTGGTTATAAACACTATGCTTGAGATTTCCGGAAGCAGATTCGGCAGAGGCTTAATCAATGTCGGAGGGGTTAACTTTGATATTGATGAAAAAATGTCGGATAAAATTATCAGTATGCTTGACGGTGTAGCAAAAACAGTTGACAGAACAACAAAAGTTATGCTGAAAACTCCGTCCTGTATTTCACGTATGGAAAGAACCGGCTGTGTAAGTGTTGATAATGCCAAAGCTCTCGGCGCAGTTGGTATGGCGGCACGCTCGTCCGGAGTTGATATTGACTCAAGATTTGATTTTAATGATGAGTGGTACACTTCTCTTGATGTAGTAAAACCGTTTAAAGCAACCGGAGATGTTCATTCCCGCTTTATGCTAAGGTATAAGGAAATAAAACAGTCTATGCAGATTGTAAAAAAACTTCTTGCAAAACTAAAAGAGCATAAGGAAGATGTAATAAAGATAACTCCAAATACATCGCTTGCTCCAAACAGTTTTGTAGTTTCAATGACAGAAGGCTGGAGGGGTGAAATTGTACATATTGCATTAACCGGTGCTGAAGGTGAACTTTTAAGGTACAAGATGAAAGATCCGTCTTTCAATAACTGGTATATGCTTGCAATGGCAGTAAGAAACAACGGAGTTTCAGATTTTCCGCTGTGTAATAAGAGCTTTAATTTATCATATTGCGGAAATGACCTGTAGACGTTATAAGGGCGGAGTACAAAAACTAATAAAAAGGAAATAAAAATGCTAGATACAATAAAATTAAAATATTTTCAAGGAAATCAATTTATACCGGATATACCAAATGCACCTATGCGCAGTCAGTTTAGAGGTTTTCCGATTTTAAAGCATTGTGAAGGGTGTAATATTGATGAGAGTATTTGCCCGACAGGTGCTTTAAAGACTAATCCGCTCTCTATCGATATGGGCAAATGTACACTTTGCGGAGAATGCAGGTGCGAAGCAATACAGTTTAGCAATTATTATAAATTATCATCAACAGATAGAAAAAAACTTGTTGTGACAGAAAATATGACACCGGAAGAGTTTGAAAAAACTGCAATAGAGGCAAGAAAAGAAATTCACAGAGTCTTTTCTAAATCACTAAAACTGCGTCAGGTATCTGCAGCCGGCTGTAACGGCTGTGAGATGGAATTGAATGCCTGCTCAAACTGTAACTTTGATATGGGAAGATTCGGTATAGATTTTGTAGCTTCTCCAAGACATGCGGACGGGCTTGTTATAACGGGGCCGATATCAGAAAATATGGCTTATGCTCTTGAGGATTGCTATAAATCAACTCCGGATCCTAAAATTGTAATTCTAGCAGGAGCTTGCGCTATATCAGGCGGAGTATTCCAAAATTCAACAAAACTTAATCGTGAATTTTTGGACAAGTATCCGATAGATTTGTATATTCCGGGCTGCCCGGTTCACCCGCTTACATTTATTAACGGGGTTCTGGATTTTATCTCAAAAAAATGATATATTAACATACTATGTTATCGGTAATTATTCCTACAGTTCAAAAGAAGCTTGAAGTTCTAAAAACACTTACGGACTTACTAGATAAAGATTCTTCTGTTTCAGAAATCTTTATTATCAATAATAAGCCGTCTGTTCCTCTGGATTTGTACGGAGATAAATTAATAATTTATACTCCTGATGAGAATCTTTATGTAAATCCAAGCTGGAATCTCGGGATTTCGAAAATAAAAAATGAAAATTTTGTACTTTTGAATGATGATTTGCTTGTTTGTAAAGATTTTTGCAAAACGGTTGTAGAATCAGATGTTTTTAATGATGGAAAAACCGGCTTAATAGGGGTTTTCCCGGGTGCGATTAAACAGTTTTCCAATGTAGATTTTATAGAAATTCCACTCTCCGAGAGTACGGAGCCTCAATTTAAACCGCTTAACAGATATTTAGGAACCGGAGACTGGGGCGTTGCAATATTCGGTAAAAAACAAAATTATTATGTTATTCCTGATGATTTGAAAATAATTTACGGCGATAATTACTTGATTTATCAAAATATGCAAAATAATAAACTGAACTACTCCGTTTCCGGTCTGCCCGTTAATCATATCCATTCTTCTTCCAGCGCAAGCAGAGAGTTTTCGCAGATAGTTGCCGGTGATATACATAATTCAAAGAAATATTTTAATAACGAAAAGAAACCTGTTGAAACTATTCCTTCAGAGTATGAAATTGAATATAAGGGAAATGTTTGCGTAATAAGATTTACTCAAACTAAGTCATCTATATTTTTAAAATACAGAGATGAAGAAAAAATATATGATGAAAAAAGAATTGAGCGGCAGCTGTCAGTATTAGTACCAGATAACAAAGTTTTGGTATCGAAAATTATCGCATCGATTAAATCAGCCCGAAATAAATCTTGTTAAGCTCTGCAACATTCATAGCTCCAGGTCTTTCTGCTTCAAGCAATGCTTGCTGTGATTCTTTTGCCGCTTCAAGAGGCTGGACTTTCAAATCCTGTTTTTGTTCTTCCTCTTGCTTAATCTGAATTTTCTGAATTAATTCTAATTTTGCCTGTTCAAGTTTAGATTTATCAACAGATTTATTTCCGCTTGGGGCAATTCCAAGCTTCATAAGTTCTTGAAGTATTCTTAAATATTCTTGATCACTATGCGGGCCAATTGCACTTACTGCTGCTACCATTTTACTCCTTGTCTGTAAATTTTTGTAACGAGGTTATATATATATTAATTCCACCATTTAGATGATTTATAACGCTCATACATAAAAATCTTTACAAAATTTTACAAATACGTTAGAATAGAATATATTACGTTAATATTTTGTTACAATTTAGCAATTAAATTTGTTTTGGGATTTTAAGTAAATTATAATGTTAAATGTAGCGCAAAATTTTAACCCAATAATAATTAGGAATTCGGATACTATGAAAAAACAAATAAGTTATTTGCTCGTGGCACTAAGCCTATTGTCGGTTAATAAAGTTTTAGCAGATCCAATGGCGGGAACTGTTCTTCCGGCACAGGTTCAGGCGGAGATGGGCGGATATAACCCCGGTGCTTATAATACAACTGAAATGCAGAATATTAACCATTATCAGATTGATAAGAGCTATATTCAGTCTTTTGATGATGTGACAAAAGATGAACAGATATATGACGCTTCTATAGAAGAAAATCAGGCACGTGAAGGTGTTTTATACAATCCCCACTTTCTTTTACAGAAGATAAATTTTGAAGGCAACACAAAAATTCCGTCTGAAGAGCTTGAAAAATTAGGCTTGGAAGTTTTGGGTGAAGATATTTTCTTTGATGAATTATTGGAAGTTTGCCAAAAAGTAACAAATTATTATCGTTCAAAGGGATATTTGACCTCATACGCAACAGTTCCGCCGCAGAGAATAGTCGATGGTGTTGCAACGATTAAAATTATTGAAAGTAAAGTAGGTTCTCTTGATATAGAAGGTGAAAAATGGACAAGAGAATGGTACTTGAGACATATTATTATGGGAAAAGCAGGGCTTAGAGAAGGCGATGTATTTAACGCTAAAAACCTTCAAAGAGCAATGAAAGAAATTAACCGCGAAGATTATGTTCAGGTTCAGACAGAAGTTGAGCGTGAACCAGAGGGTGATGAAAATACTGCAATTACCTTAAACGTAAGAGACAGATTCCCGGTTAACCTGAATTTCTCATATGACGATTACGGCCGTTCTTATACCGGAGCTCAAAGGGTTTCATTCCTTGTTGGTATGGATAACTTAACAGGATTGGGCGATAAGATATATGGCGGTACAATTTTATCATCAGGCGCAACAGGCTGGATGGCAGGTTATTCACTTCCGGTATCATCCTATGGAACAAGATTATCGTTCGATTTTTCTGACTCACACGTTAGATTAGGCGGTCCTTATAAATC
>CALUSZ010000051.1 GCA_944323495.1 Candidatus Gastranaerophilales bacterium | reverse complement strand
CCGTGGGTTAGAAGAATATACTTAAGCTTAGCGCCCGCCCTATCAAGCTCTTCAATAATATCACCATCAACAGCAGAACAATCAACAAGAGCAGCCTCTTTAGACCTCTCATCAATTATTAAATAATTATTATTATCAATAGGCGGTTCTATAAAAGTTTTTAAAATCATTATCAATCCCCTGTTACTTTCCAAACACCGGCGGCGGCTGTATATATAAAGGTTTTAGCTTCCTCCAGTCAGTCTCTGTTTTATTAAGTGCAATTTTTACAAGAATTTCTCCCAGCGGATAATTCCCCTGCTGGTAAGATACAGCCTTGTCTGTAAACTGTTTAAACCTCTCTAAAAGGCTGTTATCCGTAATCAAAACTCTATCTTTGACCATTTCATCAATTTTTTCAAGCTCAACAGCTCCGAGAATTTTACCATCATATACGTAAGCTTTATTTTTTCTTGCATCCAGCGCAACAAGGTCATCTCCGCCCAAAATCTTTGAAAGGATTTCAAGCGAAGAAACTCCGGCCGCTTTAATATCAAGCTGCTGCGCTAAAACCCTTGCAACGGTAACGCAGGCCCTTATTCCGGTAAAACTTCCCGGCCCTATATCCGTTGCTATCATATCAATATCTTTAGGAGTTAATCCCGCTTCTTTTAAGATTTTTACAATGGTTGAAATCAGATAAGCCGAGTGATAATTCTCTCCGTCAGATAAAATTACCTCGCTTTTTATAATTTCTTCACCTTTGCTTAATGTAACATAAGTTTTGTCAAGACAGGTATCAAATGCTAATATATTCAACTTTCTAATCCTTCTATTACCTTAATATATTTTTCACCGATTGATTTAAACTCATAAACCCTGCTCTCATCATCGGCATAAACAACATTAATCTCAATTCTCTCAAACGGCAGTTCACCTTGAGAAAATTCTGCCCACTCAACAAAAGTTATCTTCCTGCCATCTGAATATTCTCTAAGCTCATCAGTAATCGTTTTAATACCTGTATTTTCAAGCCTGTATAAGTCAAAATGATAAACAGGAATAGAAGCACTGTGGTATTCATTTAATATAACAAAGCTCGGACTCGTAACTTTTTCCTTGACCCCTAAAGCCTCAGCAACAAGTTTCACAAAAGCAGTCTTCCCGGCGCCAATTTCACCAAAAAGGTTAACAAAACACCCCCCGTCTTTCACAAGATCTGCAAATTTATATGCTAATTTTTTTGTATCATCTAAAGTCACGCATTTTTGTTTATACATACCCTGTTCCTTCCGCCCTCTTTTGCGTCATACAAAGCTTTATCCGCACGCTCAAAGAGCCCTTCCCCTGTCTCATCAGGGTTAAATTCGGCTAAACCCATACTTATTGTGACATTGATATTTTTTTTGTCAATAGGAACAAGTGCTGCCTCAACAGCTTTTCTTAAACGTTCCCCGACAATTTTAGCTTCATCAATATGTGTAAAAGGTAAAAGTACAGCAAATTCCTCTCCACCATAACGCGACGGAATATCAGATTCTCTTAAATGCTCTTTTATAATTGAAGCAACCGTTCTTAAAACACTATCTCCGCTTGCATGACCGTATGTATCATTAACCTTTTTAAAGAAATCTATATCAATCATCATTGCACACAAAGGATTTTTCTGACGTTTTGCAGCCGCAATTTCCTGCTTAAGCCTTACTTCAAACTGACGTCTGTTATTGAGTCCGGTAAGCGCATCCAGTGTAGCATATTGAAGAACTTTTGCATAAGCATTCGCTCTGTTAATAGTAATTGCAGACTGCCTTGTAAGCTGCTCAAGATAGCTGATATCCCTTTTAGAAAGCTTATCTAAAGTACTTCTTGCAACAATACAGCCGGTTATTTCATTATCAGAAATAAGCGGAAACGCTCCAATCTTATCGTTATTAGTAAGTATATATTCAGTTTCCGGAGTCACCTGATTGAGAGCTTCATATACTCTTTCATCATTGCAGGCCTTTGGCCAAACCAGTTTAAATTCGTTTTCCTGACGCAAAAACACATATATTAAGTGGTCGGATATAAATCTATCAAGCATCTCACCAATCAATGGCACAATATAATTGAGTTCATACTGCGTTTCAATAATCTTCGCAATATTTTTCATAGAATCATGAAACTCAACATTAATTTTGGACTGTTCATTGAGCACAATGTTTTGTATCTTTAAAGAAACCTGCGAAGCAAAAATCTTCATCAAAAACAGAAACTCCATATCTACAGAAGTATCATTGCCTAAAACAAGCTCTATAAGTCCAAAAACTTTTTCATCTTTTATAATCGGCATATAAAGAGACTTGAGCATAAATTTGATATCGCCCATTACCGGAGGAAGCTTAAATGCCTTAGAATTAATTACAAAATCCTGCTCTTTTATATTTTCAAAAATACCGTAAATTTCTGATGAATCATCTATAATATTCCAATTAGCCCCGCAATCACGCAGTGTGCTTGTAATATTATCAAAAATATAAACAGAAAATTTTTCAAACTCAATATACTCTCTCAAAACAGTTCCAAGTCCGCCTATAAGCCCGGAAGTATCAACTTCTTTGGCGAGCATATCCGAAATCTTTGCTAAAAAATGAAGTTCTCTATTTTCCATCAATATATATCATCCTCATCGTATTCACTAAAAAATTCAAATCCCGCACAAGTTTTGAAATTATTGACAATGGCTTTATCAAAATCCTCATCCGGAACAATTTTTCCGTTCACATAAGTGTAACTAATCCCCGTTGTCGGCTCTTCCGTTAACTTTTGCGTGTAATATTCATCACTTGTAATAAATTTTCTTGAAACTTCATTCAAGAGATTAAAAATATATGCGGACTGTAATTCAGAAGAATCCGGCTCTTCTAAGATTAGCATTGCGGCTTTTTGTAATTCGCTTACAGAATCCCTGTACCTGTGCAGATTTCTTAACAACACAGCAAGGTTATAATGCGCCTCATATCTCATCGGTTCCAGCTCAATAGCTTTACAATACTCAAGGCCGGCTTCTCTGTATTCACCCCTTAAATGATGTGCAACAGCTTTATTGTAATATATATCATAGTTCTTTTTAAGTATTTTTAATGCTTTTTGATAAGCTTCTATTGCATCACCTAAATATTTATAAGCCAGATATCGTTTCTCAAGCGGCAAATACATAGCCTTCTGCTTATATGCAACACCTTTATTATAATAAGCAATCCCCCTGTTTCCCTTAACGCTTTTTACATTACTGTAGACAAACGGAATCCATAATTTTAATAATCTTATCTGCGTAATTGTATCAAACTGTTCAATTGCTTCATCAAAAAATCCTAAATCCTCAGAATAAACAATTCCCAGATTCATTCTTGCCATAACATATTTGGGATTGTATTGTATAGCATGTTCATACGCATCCACCGCTGAATAATAATCCTCATACACCGCATAAATATTCCCTAAATTAAACCACGCCTCATAATGCTCAGGAAATAACTTCAGCCCCTGCTCATAAAATTCCAGCGTCTTTGCCATATTATCCTGCGAATATGCCTGATCGCCCTTGTATATATAATACATACCCTTAACTTTCATAGCCTGTTTTTCAATCCAGCCCCAGAAAAAGAATGCTAGTAATGCCAGAATACAGACAAGAATTATAAATGTTACTTTAGAAAATAATTTTTTGAACACTCGCTTCATACTATTAAATTATACCACAGGTGCAGATAATTTTATGTTAAAATCATATTATGGATATTTTTGTAATAGAAATAATAGACGCTGATAATGTTCATATGGAACTTTTAAAAGAATTCCAGAAGAAAGAAATATCTGATCCTAAAAAGTGGAACCAGCATTGCCTTTCCTATCTGATGGTTGATAGAATTTTAAGAGACTTTTATAAAATTGAAGATAGGGAGATTATTTTTAACGGGAAAAAACCTTTTCTTAAAACCAGAGAAAAGTTTTTCAGCATAAGCCACAGCGGAGATTATATTGCATTAGCATTTTCTGATTACGATTGCGGTGTTGATATAGAAAAAATTAAATTAAGAAATTTTGAAGAAATTTCTAAGCGTATGGGATTTAAGTGCAATACACTTGAGGATTTTTATAATGAGTGGACTAAATATGAGGCTGAATACAAACTGGGAAAACCAGCCCAAAAGTTCAAAAAATTCCATCTTGAAGATTATATAATTACAGCCTCAAGCGTTAATATTCAAGAAGAATTTGAGATTTATATTCAAAGCGGACAGGTTTTTCCTAACGCAAACGCCTGATTATTCTAAAGTTTCCAAAAATTTTGCCGTTAACTATCTTGAAAGGAAAAATTTATGGCAAGAATTATAGAATCAGGCGGAAGAAGAATTATCAAGATGTCGGTGGACGATATTATCTCTATTGTACAGGACTACCAGCGAATCGTCCCCAGGTTTTCTTCCGCCGAGGAGGTGAGAAATTACCTGAGCGATACCGTTATATTTATACCGGAAGATTCTTAAAAGAAATCAGAGGTAGAAATATCAGCAAGGGCATTCTTTGCCTCCTCAAAAGACGGATCCTGCTCCAGAATCTCCATATATAAAGATTTTGCCTTTTCTCTGTTATTATTTTCATACAAAAGAGCCAGATTATATTTTGCCTGAATTAATTCCGGATTATACATAATAGCTTTTTTAAACGCATCTTCCGCGTTTTTAAAATCGTGCTGTGCAGCATACATAAGCCCGACACGGTATAGACCCTGCGGATTCTTTTCATCAAACTTTAATAAATCAGTAAGAGCCTTTTTCTCCTCAAAAAAGTTACCAAGTTGATGATGAGCTTCTGAAAGCAAAAGAAGATATTTTGCTTTATACTCATTTTGTTTATCATATTCAATTGCCTGATTAATAGATTCGACACAGCCGGTAAAATTCTTTTGTTTATAATAATTACGTGCAACATTATAATAAATTTCAGAATTTAAAGTATTATACTGCGCCGCATTCTTTAAATACTCAAAAGATTCATCCAACTTATTCTGATCAGACATATCAACCGCCCATATAATATAAAGCTCGCATAACAGCAAATTAACAGTTTTAGCTTCTTTGGGCGTAGCTTTATCAAGAAGAAGCATATACCTGTCAATAGCTTTTTGATACTCTTTTGTCTGAATATAAGCATCCGCTAACTCTAAAGTAACATCAAATCCATTCTGCGACATCATTGCTAAATCTTCTAATATAGCAATACCTTCGCCCATACGGTTTAATTTAATATTATATGTTGCTATATCATTTCTAACTTTAAATTTATCTGAACCTTGAATGTCTAAAAGTTTTTCAGAATACTCAATGGCTTTTTCGTAATCTTCAGATTCCACATACAAAGCAACCAATGTTTCGTTGACCCACAAAAGAGTTTTTGCATCAGTAACAAAAGTTAACATATACAAAAGAGTCTCAATTGCAACAGGGTAATTCTTTATCTTTATATATAACTCCGTCAGTTTTTTATTAGTATTTACATCATTAGGATAAATCCCCAATCTTGTTTTGTACGCTTCAAATGCAGCAGGATAATCATGAACCTCTTCGTTTAATTCTGCAAGAATTGACTGCACATCTGCTACATCTTCATCTAACTCCATTAAGTCAGAAAGAATTTCATATGCCCCGATAGCTGAATACGGCTGATCCGTCTGTCTGTACAGCTCCGCAAGTGTTCTTACGACTGTTTTATCATTTTTTTTGTGTTCAAATACATATTCATATTCTTTTACCGCCTTGGAAAACAGTTGTTTCTTTATATAACAATCACCCAAAAGCTGGCGGGTTTCTACGCTGTTAGATTTTTTCTTTAATATAATAGAACACTGTTTTATAGCCTGATTATATTTTCTATCTTCATAATATGCTTTTGCAAGATAAATCCTAACTTCAATATGCCCTGGAACTCTATCAAGATACTGTGTAGCCAAAAGCTGCACAATACCATATTCCTTTTTCTCAAAAAGTACCTCTACCTGCTCCAGTATATTTTTTGTTGAGAGCTGAAGCTCGTCACCCTTACTCGTGCCACTTCCCTGATATAAAATAATCGAATACAAAATATATATTGCTATTACAGCAATCACAAAAGCAACTACGATGATTATAATATTTGTATCCGTCATTAATAAAAAAATCTCTCTTATATAAAAAACTAATATTATTATACACAATCTCTAAAAAAAAAGAAACAGTTTACTTTTTTGAGTATTTAATTATATATTATTAGTATGAAAAAGTTTTTAACATTGCTTTTAATAACCCTATTTCTTCCTTGTTTTTCATATGCAGATGATGACTGGGACAACTTTTCCGATATTGATAGAGCCTGGGATGGCCAAAAATCCATTACCAATAAGGAATTTGAAGAGGCTATCAACACAATAGAAGGCAACAAAAAACAAAAAGAAGAAAAAAAACGCAAAAAAATGATAAAAAAAGTAAGCGGCGGCGGGGAGAGCCTTCATCCTGACTTAAATCCCGACAGCGAAGTAAAAGTAATGACACCATTAAAAGAAAATGAAGACGGTATGCTTCTTAACGTACCTGTACATATGATAATCAATCAGGAAAAGCTGGAAAAAGGTTTTTATAAAGTTATCGGAGAGAAGGATAAAAATAATAATATCTATCTCTTATTCTATCAATCGCAATTTCTCAAAGGCAAAATAAAAGCACAAGAAACAGAAGATGATTACGGACAGGAGACAATAGACTTTGTTGAACTGATTCCGCATAACAACAAATTTGTAAAAGTAATTTTCGGATCACTAGATTTTAATGCATATGCATATATACCATATAAAAACGACTAATTACTTTCTTAATACCTTGTAACAAATAATTTGTAATTGCAATATTAAAAAAGTATGATATGATTATAATAGGTTATAGTGGAAAGAAAATTTTTTAAATCTTAACAATAATCTGAAATTAATAGTATAAACATAGGATTCAAAAAAATTTCTGTTATTGTATAGTTTGAAAGAAGAGAGCAATTTAAAAGTAGTTAGAAGTAGTGAATATGCGCAATTATTTGAAGAAAAAAGAAAGCAGGGCAGAAGTATTGAGTTTATCAGCCGATAAGCTAATTGCCAATATGCTTATGCAAAACAAAAAGCTAACCGGCAGAGTATTAAAAACTATGCTGGTATTATTTATTTCAGTACCTATTGTGTGTATGGCCATATCATTTAAAAAATCAGGAGTGGATGAAATGCTGGAAGAAGGCACTATTACACTTGCAGCAGCTCCGATTACGGCAACATCAGCAAAGAAAGATGTAATATCTATTCCAGCAGGTACTGTTAAGGCCAATCCGTTTTTACCCTACAGGGATATAGGTGGTACAAGTGTTAGTGATGTTCCAAATTATGAACTTATAGAACCGCCTGAAGCAATTAATGAAAATTCCGATGCAGCAAGAGTTATGGATACAATTGTATCCGGTATCTTATATGATAAATACAGCCCTTCTGCAATATTAAACATAGAAGGTAATGACTACCTTGTAAAAAAAGGTGATGTTGTTAATAATTATAAAGTCATGAATATTATGCAGGATAGTGTAACGGTTAAACTCGGAACCAACGTTTACAAGGCCGGCATCGGTGAAATTCTAACCGAAGGGGAAGTAACCCATAATGACGTTTCAAATTTAAGTAAAAAATTCGGAGGGGAAAGACGATGAGATATAATAATAATATAAAAAGACTTATGTCAGCAGCGTTATTATTAGCGTTTACGGCACCTTCAGGTCTTGCAGTATCAACATATGACTCTATTGCACCTGCAAACAGTATGGTGTTGTCAGGCGATGTTAAGCTCACTGCAAAAAACGATAAGATAACATTAAGCTTAAGAGACTCTGATGTAAGACAAGTTTTAAGAATGTTTGCCGATAAGGCAGGCATGAATGTGGTATTTCACTCCTCTGTTGAAGGGAAAGTAACACTCGATTTGGTTGATATGCCAATTAATGATGCTTTTAACCTTGTTTTACAAGTTGCAGGTTTAAATTATTATACACAGAATAATACACTTGTAGTTATAGCAAAAGATAATGCAGACAATGCGGCCTTTTCAAAACAGGAAATGATGGTATTCCCTGTAAAATATGTAAATGCAGCAAAAGTCGCAGATTTCTTAAATAAGAATGTATTTGCTATTAAAAGACCGGGACTTTCAAGCGTAGATGCAGCAACGGTTAATTCTGCAACAAACGAAATTATAGTATTTGGTATGCCTTCTGATGCTGCAATTGTTCAAAAGGTAATTGACCAGCTTGATAGAGAACCATTGAGCAAAACATTTATAGTAAACCATACAACACCTGCTGAAATGGCAGATATGATTTGTAATATGCTATTACCCTCCCGCGGCTCTGTAAGCGGCGAGCAAGGCAGTGGTAGCAGCGGCTTTATTCCAGCTAGCCCCGGCTCTAGCACTACCGGTGGAGCTGCAGGTATTATGACAGGCGGTGCAGCTTCTTCAGGTTCTAGCGGAGGAGGTTCCGGAAGCAGTGAATTGAAATTAGGAGAAGGTGTTGTTGCTTGTACAGTATCAGCCAGCTCATCAAGCACGGTTGCAGCACCATTTGATGTGCAAAATCTTTCAATTTCATACTTCCCGCAAAGGGGTACCGTTACCATGATGGGCGGCTCTGAAGCTCAAATGAGAATGATTGAAGATTTTATTAAAACAAATGATATCAAGCAGCCGCAGGCATACTTAGAAGTTTCTATTGTTGAACTTAACGAAGATGGTAGCAAAACATTCAATAACGAATGGAGTATCCAATCTCCAAACTGGTTCTTAACATTCTCCGGAACAGCAACAAACGGTGGCCGTATGGCAAGTCCTGGTACAAAGAGATTTGTTGAAACACAGATTCTTTCTGAACCAAAAGAAGATGGCTCACGCACTCTTGTAACATCATATGAACCTGTAGAAAATTTATACAGAAGTGGTGCATATATATCTTGGCAGATGAACTACTTGATTGAAAACAGAAAAGCTAGAGTACTTGCTAATCCGAAACTATTGATTACAAATGGCCAGGAATCAGTTATTGACTTGACTCAAGACTATGTAGAAAAAGTAACATCTGAATTCTTATCTTCTACAACAAGTACATCAGGTTCTGCCGGTTATTCAAGCGGTGCTGTACAGAGAACATATACAATCGGTGAAGATCAAGGTATCAAAGTAACATTGACTCCATTTATATCTCCTGATGGTTATGTAACATTAAATATAGCACCTGAATATGCAACAATCTCAGGTCAAGTATATGCACCTTCTGAAACCGGTAAAAGTGATGATTTGCAGGCAACACTTTTGAGCAGAAGAAATCTTGATTTGAAGAATGTAAGAATTAAAGACGGCGAAACACTGGTAATTGGCGGTTTGATTCAGGAAAATGAAACCAAGACTGTAGGTAAGATTCCTATCCTGGGAGATTTGCCGATTATTGGTGCAGCATTCAGATCAAGCACTACTTCTAAAACAAAGAATGAGCTTGTTATAATGATTACGCCGAAGATAATTAACGACGGTGATTCTATAGCGGATACTTTATAATTTATGTCAAATCAACTGGAAAAATTAAAGAGTAGTATAAAAAAGGAATACTTAAAGAACTTTGAATTAAACCTGATGAAATCATCAGGTTTTATTCCAGTTGATAAAAGGCAGAATGATTTTGTTGTAATCCTGAATAAAAACAATGCCGCAAATAAGGCACAGATTACATCTATAATAAAAGAAAAATTTAACGGGCTGAACCCGCTTTTTATACCGTTAGAGGCAAATTATTTTAATGAAATATTTGACTCTATAACACCTGCGCAGTCCGTTCAGGCAGTGCCGCAGCCTGAACAGCAGGAGCCGGAAGCTCCTAAAGAACCGACTGCAGAAGAGATGCTTGTCGGGATAGGGTGGATTACTAAAGAGCAGCTGCAGGAGTGTGTTGAGATTGCAAGGGAAAAAAAACTCCCTTTAGATGCAATTTTTCATGAAAAAGAGTATTTAACCTATGAACAGCTGGTATCTTATTTAAAAAAGAAGTATGGCTGTGAAGTTATCTCTAAATCAAATATTAAAGTTGATAGAAGTATCTTAAAGATGCTGCCTGATGATTTTGTAGAAAAGAAACAGACAATTATTCTTTCTCTACAGGAAAATAAACTGGCCGTTGCAATGGTTAATCCTCTGGACAAATATACTATACGTGAAGTTTCTCTATCTACCGGACGTTCGCTTAATGTATATTGCATACCTTATTTTGAATACGATCAGTATTTAAAAGAGTATTACATGCAAAAAAAAAGCGAGCAGGCGGCAAAAGAAACTGAAAGAATTATTCAAAGTATTGAAGAAGAAGCGGCGCAGTTTTCTAATGAAGAGTCTCTCTGGACACAGGTTGAAAAAGAACTGCAGGATGCAAGCGGAAATGTTGCAAAATTCGTTTATAAAATTATTACTGACGCAATTGACGCTAAAGCATCAGATATTCATATTGAGCCGCGTTTAGGGTATTATGTTGTCCGTGTAAGAACGGATGGTATCTTAAAAAAAGTTCTGGAAATTCCGGGAAGTATTGAGCAGGCGGTAATTACCCGTTTTAAGGTTCTTGCAAGGATGAACATTGCAGAACACAGACGCCCGCAGGACGGTACTTTCTCAATTAAATACAATGACAGAATGTACGATTTCCGTATAAATACGCTTCCTGTTTCAGGCAAGGAAAAAGTCGTAATCCGTATTCTGGCACCTGCAGTCAGCTTGAAAGCAGCCGGTGATAAGATGATTATTGCAGGGGCGTCAGATGAGGATATCCAAAAAATCCACGATATGGTTCAGTGTCCGAACGGAATTATCCTGACATCAGGCCCTACAGGTTCAGGTAAAACAACAACACTTTATACGATTTTAAAGGCATTGAATAAGGAAGATGTTAATATTACGACAATTGAGGATCCAATAGAAATTAAGCTCGAAGGGATTAACCAATCGCAGGTTAACCCTAAAGCTGATATTACATTCGCCTCTTGTATGAGAGCAATTTTAAGACAAGACCCTGATATTATTCTTATCGGTGAAATCCGTGACTTTGAAACCTTAGAAGTTGCAATTTCTGCAGCTTTAACCGGTCACCTTGTATTAAGCACGGTTCACACAAATTCAGCAGCAGCAACAGTTACACGTTTAATTGAAATGGGTGCAAAGGATTATCTTGTATCATCAACTCTTACAGGTGTAATTGCACAGCGTCTTGTAAGAAGATTATGTGACAAATGTAAAGAAGGCTATTTCCCGACAGAAGAGGAAGTTAAACATATATCAACAAATCCTGAAATCCAGCAGCAGTTATTAAAAACAAAGCTTTACAGAAAAAAAGGATGTAAAGACTGCGGCTACTTAGGTTACACAGGCCGTCTCGGGATTTATGAAATTATGCCGATTACAAGAGAAATTAAAAAACTGATTGCACAAGGTGCCCATGATATTGAAATCGAAGAAGCAGCTGTTGCAGCAGGTATGAATACCCTTAAATACTCCTGCCTCAATCATATTATAGAAGGCAGAACTACTACCAGTGAATTTATCAGGGTATTAGGTTATGCTAGTGATTAAAATAAGAAAATGAGGACGATATGCCAATATACAGCTATAGTGCACTAAAACAAGGAAAAGAAGTAGTAAAAGGAGAAGTAACAGCTTCAAACCTTAAAGATGCCCGTGATTTAATCAGAAAAATGGGGCTTGTTCCTACTAAAATTAATGAATATTCTGATGCAAAAGCAAAAAAAGCTGCACGCATTTCAAGTTTAAGCCTTGCTGAAAAAATAGATTTTATATCTACCTTGCAGATTTTGCTTACATCAGGTATTCCGGCTGTTGAATCTTTAATGTTTATGGAGCAGGAAGCTGCAAAAAAGAAAATCAGAGATATGTCAAAGATTTTAAAAACACAAATCATGGCAGGTTCTACTTTTGCAGACACTCTTGCAAGATACCCTCAAGTTTTCGGTTATATTTTTATCGGTTTGATTAAGGCCGGTGAAGAGTCCGGTGAATTGGAAAAAACTTTAGGTCGTATTAAAGATTTGCTTACAAAACAGGCAAATATCAAAGGGAAGGTTATTGGAACATTAATGTACCCGATGTTCGTTGTTGTTTTGGCATTCTTAATCACAATCATAATGCTGGTATTTGTATTCCCGGCATTCAAAGAAATGTTTGAACAACAAGATAAAGCACTTCCGCTTATTACATCAATAATGATTAATGCCGGAGATTATTTAAAAACATACTGGTACACAATTCCAATATTTATTGTAGCATTTATTGTATTCTGCTTTGTTATGGTTAACTGGCAGCCAGCAAGAAATATTCTTGATAAAATTGTCCTTAAAATACCTCTTTTGAATAACCTTATTATGTATTCAAATTATTCAAACTTCCTGTCAGTAATGAGTGTATCATATGACGCAGGTATTCCGATTGTTGACTGCTTGCACCTTGCTGTTATAACACTTACGAACTCTGTTTTACGAAACAAAATGAGCGGAGCCATTGTAAAAGTTCAACAAGGGTTACAAGTGTCGCAGGCACTGAAAGCTACAAAGATTGTTCCAAAGATGCTTTTGTTTATGATTGCAACCGGTGAACAATCAGGTCGTCTGGGAGATATGCTTGAAAAGGGCGTAAACTTTCTGGATAAAACATTAGACGGTATTATTGATACTATGACTAAGATGATTGAACCTATTATGCTTATAGTAATCGGAAGTATCGTACTTGTAATGGCACTGGCACTTTACTTACCATTGTTCCAGTCTTATATGAGCTAGGTGGAGAAATATCAAATGGATAACAACGAAATTTTAGAATTAACAACTTCAGCCTGGAGAGAAAAGGTTTATATTGAAACTGCTGAGTATATAATCAGAGGTTATGTTTTCATGCCTAAAATAGGCAAAAGAACAAGGCTATTATCTGAAATCCTGAATACAAATAAACAGTTTATCGCTGTTAAAAACTGTACGATGGAATCAAAGTTGTTTCCGCAAAAAGATATTGAATCTCACGAATTTATTCAGGTTAATTTGTCTACAATACTTATTATGAGACCTTTATATGAAGACTAAAACTTATGTTATTACAGGTTCAACCTCCGGTATCGGAAACGCTCTTTTAAAGCGCCTATGTGAAGATAACGTTGTTTTTGCCGGCTATAGAAATAAAGAACACGAAGCCGTTTTAAGAGCAATGTCTTCTAATATTTATCCTTTTTATATTGATTATGCAAAACCGGAGAGCATAAAATTTGCAGCAGATTATTTAATCTCAAAGTGTACAAAGGTTGATACATTGATTAATATTGCGGGCTGCGTAGTGGCCGGCCCTGTTGAAAGAATAGAAATGGACGAGCTTAGGCGCCAGTTCGATGTTAACGTTTTCGGACATCTTGAGTTAACAAAAAGGCTTATGGAAATATTAAATGACGGAAAGATTATTAATATAAGCTCTATGGCAAGCTTTGGAATATTCCCGTTCATATCGCCTTACTGCGCATCAAAACGCTGTTTGGATATGTTTTTTAACTCGCTTTTGATTGAAAACAAGAGAAACATAAAAGTCGTATCAATCAAACCGGGAGTTATCGCAACACCTTTATGGGGAAAATCAGTTGATGAGAATTCTAAATATTTTGAATACTTTAACGGGTACGAAAACGAAATGCGTTTCCTGATTTCTAACGCTAAAAAGAATGCAAGAGAAGGTTTACCCGTCGAAAAGGTTGTTGATGTTATATTGAAAGCTGACAGAAGTAAAAATCCAAAGCTATCATATACAGTCGGTTTTGATGCATATATGGCAAGTATTGCATCTAAGCTCCCGCAAGGATTGATAAACTCGCTTATTAAATTCGGTCTCAAACAGAGAATAAAATAAAAAAAAAAGACCTTGTGTATTTGTAACCAAGGCCTGTCCGTTTAAATAAGAAGAGAGAGCTTTATATCTGCTATAAAAACTGTAAAAATATTTTTTGCTAGTTCTTGTCAAATATTTTACAAATCTTTACAAAAGAAACCTCTCTTAAGAAAAAAGAGAGGAAAGTTTGAGCGATGAGGATTCTTTATTATATTAAACTTAACCCCGTAAACTATCATTAAACTTTATGCTAATATAGGTAGTAAGGATTGCGGGGGATTTATGAATTATTCAAATCTGTTCGATCGGGCAAGAAATTTTTATACTTCACTTTCATACAACGATAAATACGGCAGAGCTAAGATACCGTTTAGATATTTTCTTGAGCTTACATATAGATGTAATCTCAACTGCCCGTATTGTTATGTCGGAAATGAAAGAAAAAAAGAGGAATTAACAACAGAAGAATGGAAAAAAGTTATCAGCCAGCTTCCATTTTATTCAATTGCAACCCTTGTTGGCGGAGAACCGCTTGTGAGAAAAGATTTTATTGATATTTTAGCCTACACATCTAAGAGAATCCTTAATAAAGTACATGTTGTATCAAATGGGATTCTAATCAATGATGAAATAATTAAAGCATTTATTAAATATAAGCTTCTGCTTCTATCAGTATCGCTTGACGGCTACGGCTCTAATCATGACAAAAACAGGGGAAAGGAAGGAATTTTTGATAAAATCGTTTCTAATTTGGAAAATTTGAAATCGCAAAAGAAAAATCAAATGGTTGATATAAAAACTATTGTTCTTGAAAATAATTTGGACGACCTGCCTAAATTATATAAGCTCTGTAATGATATGGGATTTGAATTCTTTTCAATTTCTTTTTTAAGGAATAACCACTGGAAACAAAACTCTATACTTCAAGAAAGCTTTATACCGGAATTCAATGCTGAATACCCGATAGAATTATATTTTAATCTGGAACATTTTAAAGAGGTATATAGAGAAATCGAGAGTATGGGAGGTAAAACAAAAATAAGATTCTCGCCGAAGTTTGAATATTCTCCCAATCCGATTTTAGCCATCGAAAAATTTTTCCATACCCCGTCTGATACTCCTCTGGGTGAAATCTATAAACCCTGAACTTATCCATATAACAATATGATGATAAATCCGGAAGGGTATGTCTATCCTTGTCTTTCGCAAAAAATAGGTAATGTGAAAGAAAAAACTCTGAAAGAATTATTTAACAGCCCTCATTATTGCTGCTTTAGAAAAAATCTAAAAGCATCGGGCGGAACATTTGGAGCATGCCAGATGTGCTGCGAATTAGAAGTAAAATATTGACCTTATAGGGTTCAAATGAGATAATCAGTATATGAATTATTATAAAAAATACACGCCTTATCTGTTTTTACTTCCTGCCGCCGCAGTATTAATCGTGTTCTTTTTTATCCCGTTTTTTCAAACTTTCGGATTGAGTTTTTTTGATTATTCGTCAAGCATCTATCACCCGACCTTCTGCGGGACGGACAATTATATAAAACTATTAAAAGAGCCCGTATTTTATAAGGTAATGTTTAATACATTTATGTACTTAATAATTGCGGTTCCGTTTCTTGTTATTTTCCCGCTCTTTCTTGCTGTATTAATCAATCAGAAAATCAGGGGAATAACTTTATATAAAATTCTGCTTTATCTTCCGGTTATTGTATCAATTGTAGTTGCAGCAATTGCTTTTAAGTGGCTCTATGCTACAAGCGGAATTTTGAATTATATATTATCCGTTTTTCACATAGAACCAATCGGCTGGCTTGTAGATACCAAGTGGGCATTATTTTCGGTTGCCGTTGTTACTATATGGAAAGGTATCGGGTATTATATGATGATTTATCTCGCATCCTTAATGAGTGTTCCGCAGGAATTGTATGAGGCATGCGATATTGACGGAGCAGGATTCTTCAGAAAGCACCTGACAGTTACAATCCCGCATATTATGCCGACAATAGCGCTTGTATCTACAATAAGCACCATCTCTGCAATGAAAGTTTTTGCAGAAATCTATGTTATGACAAAAGGCGGGCCTTTAAATTCTACAAAAACAATTGTTTATTATATATATGAGCGCGCATTTGAAAACCTGGATTTAGGCTACGCATCAGCCCTTGCCGTTGTGCTGCTGGTTGTTGTGATGGCGTTTTCATTAATTAATATACTTTGTTTTGAAAAAAATAAATACGGGGATATTTAATGAAAATACTTGTAATTACTGATTTGTATCCCGTAAAAGACGGAGAAAAAAATACCCCGCGCACGATTTTTGATTTTGTTCAGGGCTGGGAAAAGTTAGGTAATGAGGTAAAAATAATACGGCCGAATTTTTTATTGAATTCTTTTCTCAGAAAAAAAACTTTTTATAAATCCGGAATTTACGGAAATGTAGAAAATATAAATTATTTTCTACCATTTTTAGGTAATATTAAAAATAAAATCAAGACGGAATTTAAGCCAGATATTACAATTGCACATATGCCAAGCGGAATATTGTTTGCGTATAAACTCGGATTGCCATTTATTGCAGGAGTACATGTTTCCGACCTAGAGGTTCTTACTAATCCTTTATACTCCGTTTATTTTAAAAAAGCACTTGAGATAGGGTATAAAAATGCACTAAAAATAGCTTGCAGAAGCGAAGTGATTAAAAACAAGTTCTTAAAACTTTATCCTGAATATGAGGCGAAAACTTTCATCTGCTATTCCGGAATTGACGAAAATATAATTACGAAAAGAGCATGGGAGAGCGGAAAACGAATTTTAACCTGCGCTCAATTAATTAAACGTAAAAATATCGATAAAGTAATAAAGGCATGCGAAAAACTTGATGTTGAATTAAAAATTATAGGAGAAGGAAAAGAGTACAAAAATTTAAGAAAGCTCTCTAAAAAACCGATTTTCACGGGCCGTCTTGAGCACGGTAAAGTTATTGAAGAGATGAGAAAAGCCGATATTTTTGTACTTCCGAGCAAAAATGAAACATTCGGAATGGTTTATCTTGAAGCTATGGCTTCAGGCTGTATAACCGTTTGCAGCGAAAATGACGGAATAGCAGGAATTATAAAAGACGGGTTTAACGGGTATTTCTGGAAAAATGATATTATTGAAACTATTATAAATTCCAATAATCAAAACGAAATTCTCGAAAACTGCTACAATACAATAAAAAATTACACTAGAAATAAAGCATGCAAAAATTATTTAAACCAGATTAACTAAAACTATAATAGACATAATTATAACACTTTACCCCCAAAAACTAAACTAACAGGTGATTTATGTTCAAGAATAAACCCTTACAATTGCTGTATGGAGATATGTTGTTATGGAAAAATTTCAGAATAAATATTTAGAGTTAAAAAATATCAATAAAGATATTGTTGACTGGGTAGAAGATGTAGCAGAAGAAAATAACTGCAAAGTCGAACGCAAAGAATGGAAAAGCAAATATAACAGCTATGTTGTCTATGATTACGAACCGTTTTGCTCGGAAGGCTTTGAGATAAATATTTTACTGAGTTCTTTTGATATTTCATATCTTAATTTCATAAAATATTTATACAATGAAAAACTAAGCACAATCGAATACCTGGACAATTGTATAAAAATTCCTTCGATAAAAAACTACTCACTTTAGTAAAATTGGTATATAATATTCCTTATCAAATGCAGTTTGATGAGGAATATTATTATGCAGGAATTTTTTAACGACTACGTACAAACACTTGAAACTTATATTATGTTTCGGATAAAAGAGAGAGTAGCAAAGATTACGCCTGAGTTGAAAGCAAAAGGCAGAAGCCCTATTAATTTATCAATGGGTGCTCCGACCGCAGCTCCGCCAAAGTTTGTTATAGAGAGTTTAAAAAATGCACTTGATGAAAAAGGAGCACATACTTATTCTTCACCAAAGGGCGAAGTTTATTTTAGAGAAGCTGTTGCTAAAAGAATGAAGGAAAGGTTTAATGTAGAACTTAATCCTGCTGATGAAATCTTTTCTCTAATCGGTTCAAAAGAAGGTTTGGCAAACTTTATCCGTGCTCTCATTAACCCGAATAAAGACGATAAAGAAATCATTCTTGTGCCGGATCCTGGTTATGCTTCTTACGGCGAGATGGTAAAAGTTTCCGGAGGTCTCGCTTATCCGATACCGCTGACTCCTGAAAACAATTTCATGCCGGATTTGGAAGAGGTCTGGAGCGGGTTCATAAAAAAGGGTTACAATCCTAAGAAAGTCAAGGCCCTTATTATCAATTATCCAAACAATCCTCTGGGTGCAACAGCTACAAGAGAGTATTTGAAAAGTGTTGTAGAGTTTTGTAAAAAACACCATATTCTTTTAATGTCAGATGCTGCATACACGGATATGTATTTTAAGCCGGAGTTAAAACCTGCAAGTATTCTGGAATTTGAAGGCGCAAAAGATATTGCGGTTGAATTTTTCAGCTTCTCCAAACCATACGCTATGACCGGCTGGAGATTAGGCTGGATTTGCGGGAATAAAGAAGCGGTTCAGGCTTTTGGAAAACTAAAATCAACAATTGATTCCGGTATATTTAAGGCTCTACAAATTGCAGGCTCTAAAATCCTGAACTCCGAAGAGGGGGAAGAATATATTAGAGAAGCAAATATCAGTTTCAAAAAAAGACAGGAAATTTTTGTTAAAGGTTTGAAAGAAGAACTCGGCTGGGGAGAATTTAATGTCCCTGATGCAACATTCTATCTCTGGCTTCCGATTCCTCCAAGATACAAAACCTCTGCAGAATTTACCGACGATTTGATGCAAAAATCCGGTATCGTAGCAGTCCCCGGAAATGCTTTCGGGAAATACGGCGAGGGCTTCTGCAGAGTATCAATCGTCTGCACTGAAGAAGATTTAAAAGAAGCTATCAGGAGAATGAAAGAAGACGGATTTTATTTTAGCAAATAAAATTTTGTTCTGTTTTTATAACCATATGAACATTCAATCGCTAAACATCAAAGAGCCTAACTTTAAATCAACATTCCCTGTAACCCACTGGGTAGCTGAAACAAACGGAAGTTACGCTCCTATTGCAAATCTTCAGCTCGTAAAAAAACTACAGAGCAAAGTTATCCGTGCCCTTAATAAACCTCTTTCGGACAGTAAAAAAGCTTTCGATATAAAAGAACAAAATCTAAGAGCTTATCTGGGCAGATGTGATGTTTCATACAGAAATACGCCACGTGTACGCTCTTTCTACAATCGAACAGAAAACGGAGTTAATAATTTTAGCCCGATATCTTATATAATAACAGGAAATGATGTTGACATCTTTGAAGATACTCTTGCTAAAAATATCGGCAGATATAAGGGCAAGGCAAAAGAAATCTTACAAAAACCATATTCTCCGGAAGCAATTGAAGCAATACGACTATACAATAGAGAAGGATTAAAATTTGTAAAAAATAAATCAAAACAAATAGTTGATAAAAACGGGCTTATGTATATGCTTCATACGAAATTTGAAATAATCAGAAATAAAGCCGGTAAGATTAAAGATTACAGATTTGTAGATGCCAGGTTTCTACCGATAAAAAATAAAACAAATATCTTGACTTAAAAAAATCATCATGTATTATAATAATATGCCGAGCGGGGGTAATTCAGTGGTAGAATGCCTCCTTGCCAAGGAGGATGTCGCGAGTTCGAGCCTCGTCTCCCGCTCCATTTTATATAAAGAGAGATTTAAAACTAAGCCCTTGGCTTAGCTTTTTTATTAGAAGATGACTAGAACTAAACAAATTTCATATTACATAATATTAATTTTAATCTTTATATTGGGAGTTTGGTTAAGGACAAACCTGTTTCTTATAAACGATGTTTTTGAAGATGATGAATGCCGACTTGCAATCACCATGCTGGATAAAAGCTTCTGGCAGATGTTTCTGCCTTTAGGTGACGCACAATCAGCACCGCCTATTTTTATGCTTGCCTCTAAATTCCTGGCAAATATTTCCGGCTACAGCGAAAAAGCTTTAACTCTGATTCCGTTTTTAGCAGGAATTGCTTCTATTTTCTTATTTTATAAAATATGCACCGATTATTTTTCCAGAAAACTCTCAATTTTAATATCTCTATTTTTATTTGCAATTAACCATCAATTTATTACATACTCAATGACTTTTAAGCAATATTCCACAGATGTTTTTATCGGGTTATTATGTCTGTATTTTTTCCCTAAAATTAATATTGCAAAACTTGATATCAAAAAAATTATCCTATTATCAATAATGTTAATTGCTTTGCCTCTAATTTCGCTGCCTTCTGTGTTTTTTATCGGTGCATTTATTATTGTTAATATTATTAATAATCTAAAAGATAAAAATTTTTATAAAAAATTAGCTGTAATTTTTATTCCGTTTACGGCAATAATGATATTGTATTATATATTTACCCTTTTACCATCTAAAGCAAATATGAATTTTGTATTCCCGAATTATTGGAATGACGGCTTTTGGAGATTCTCATTTGTTGATTTTATAAGGATAATTGGATTTAATATGAGATTTGATTTTACGCCTAATAAGACAACTCCATTGACTTTAATCTTATTTTTGTGGGGAATTATTGACTGCGGATTTGACAGAAGTAAAAACAGAAACACTTCGCTTCTTATGTTCTTGACATTTTTAGGAGTAATTACAGCTTCCTTAATTCATATTTATCCCTTTGCAGGACGTGTAAGTATATTTTTTACTCCAATATTTATTATTACAATCATTCGTCCGTTTGACACATCTGTATTTCCAAAACCAACTTACTGGATAACACTTCTTTTTATTATATTGAGTTTCTATAAATATTCACCGCATTATATCTATATGCATAAAGATACTTCTGAAATAGTAAAATATTCACCTAAAACTCTAATGGTGGAATTAAAAAAACAATTTAATCCTAAAGAAGATATTATACTCATCAACTCTGCTTCTTGTGCCAGTTACATTTTTTATTCAAGCAAGTATAAATTTTATACAGATAATGTCTATATTATGCAGATTCCGCATGATAATGCAGAAGAAGCAAATACATATCTAAAAAACCTTAAGACGAATCAAAAATACTGGCTATATCTTATAAAAGACTATAAATTGACTCCGGTTTTACATTATCTGCCAGGATGGCTTAAAGGTAAGAAAATTTTGTATAAAAAACAAGAAAGAGATTCATACTTAATTTATGTTCAAAACTAATATACAGACAGGAAAACAAGGTGAAAATCTGGCGATTGATTATCTAAAAAAACAAGGGTACAAAATTCTTGAGACAAATAAGCGCTTCTCAAGGTTTTGCGAAATTGATATTATTGCGCTTGATTGTGATACCCTTGTTTTTGTTGAGGTTAAAACCCGAAGTTCTGTGAGATTTGGAGCACCGGAAGAGGCTGTTACGAAGGATAAATATAATCATATCAAAACAGGATTATTCACCTATCTGAAAAAAAATCCTGATTATAAAAAATACAGAATCGATGTAATATCAATTATTTTAAAACCAAAAGTTGAAATAAAACATTTAAAAAACATATATTTATGATAAAATTATCTTATATAAGTGAGGAAAGATTATGGAAGATTTAAGAGATAAATATGAAGTCGTAATAGGTTTGGAAGTTCATGCTCAATTAAAAACCAAATCAAAAATATTTGCACCGGATTCAACTGAATTCGGAAGTGAGCAGAACAGCCATATAAGCGCTATTACGTTAGGTATGCCCGGAGTATTGCCGGTATTAAATAAAGAATGCGTAAATATGGGAATACTTTTGGGGCTTGCGCTTAACTGCGAGATTCCAAAAAGATGCAAGTTTGATAGAAAACAATACTTTTATCCTGATCTTCCGAAGGGATACCAGATTTCACAGTATGATGAACCTATTTGTGTGAATGGCTGGATTAATGTTAAAGGAAAGAAAATCGGTATTACAAGGGCACACCTTGAAGAAGACGCCGGTAAGCTCGTTCACGTTGGTGCTGCCGGAATTAACGGCGCAACTTATTCTCTTGTCGATTTAAACAGAGCCGGAACTCCGCTTCTTGAAATCGTTTCAGAGCCTGATATGCGCTCAAGCGAAGAGGCCAGAAATTATATGGAAGAGCTTAGAAATATCGTAAGATATTTAGGCGTATGTGACGGAAACCTTGAAGAAGGTTCTATGAGATGTGATGCTAATATCTCTATTATGCCAAAAGGTTCAAAAGAATTCGGTACAAGAGCGGAAATTAAGAATGTAAACAGTTTTTCTGCTCTTCAAAGAGCTATTGAATACGAAATAGACCGCCAGATTGAAATTGTTGAAGAAGGCGGGAAGGTTGTTCAGGAAACAAGATTATGGGACGATAACCTTAAAGAAACCCGCTCTATGAGGGGCAAGGAAGATGCGCATGATTACAGATATTTCCCTGAACCGGATTTGATGCCTGTTGAGATATCAAGAGAATGGGTTGAAGAAATCAGAGCGAAAATGCCTGAGCTTCCGGAAGCTAAACGCCAGAGATACATGTCTTTAGGTTTGAGCGAATATGATGCTTCAGTTATTGTTGAACAAATGCCTTTAGCTTTATTCTTTGATAAAGTTTTAGAACTCGGAGCAAATCCAAAAACTGCTGTTAACTTCATTATGGGCGAAATTGCAGCTTATTTAAAAGAAAATAAAGTTGAGATTAATGAAACAAAATTGACTCCGGAAAACCTTGCTGAATTAATATCTTTAATCGAAAAAGGAACTATTTCAAACAATATCGGAAAACAAATTCTTGTAGAAGATATGATTACAAAAGGTGAAAAAGCTTCTGCTATTGTTGAAAAGAAAGGCTTAAGCCAAATCTCAGATGAAGGTGCAATTAAATCAATCGTTGAAAATATTATTAATTCTCACCCGAAAGAGGTTGAGTCTTATAAAAACGGAAAAACAAACCTCCTCGGCTTCTTTGTTGGCCAGGTTATGAAAGAAACCAAAGGGAGAGCTAATCCGAAAACAGTTAATGAGCTGGTAAGACAAATGTTAGAAGGATAAAATTTTCCCGGAGTGAAAAATCATTCCGGGAAAATTTTTTTAGGCATGGGTGTTTGTTTTTATTAAAGTAGTGTATGATTAACAATAATTAACGGGTTCAAAGTTTGTCAAGAAATTTAATAAAAATTCATGCAAAAAACGTAACATTTTTTACAATTTTGAAAAATTCAAAACCTCCATTATTACTGCATTTACCCCCTTTGTGACGTTTTGTGAAATTCTTGATTAGAATACTTTTTTGAATTATCATTTATATAAAGGATTAGATTTTGGGAAGAGAATGTTATTCTCTAATTATAAGGAAAGCTGAAGAAAAAAAATAGCTCGCCTTAAAGCCTTAATGTGTAGATTAGGAGGTTTTAGTTAAAATGCAGAATAGTTTAAATAAGGAAAGAAATATTGTAGAGTTTACCCCGTCAACAAAAACAACAACCGATGTAATAAAAGGCAGCGCTGTATCACCTGTTTCCAAAATAACAGAACCAATCAAGACTGCACAAATTACTCCTATCAAAAAATGCGTATTTGTAATTAAAAAAGACGGAACCAGAGAAGAATTTGACAATAGAAAAATTATTAATGCGGTAAAAAAATCTGCAACAAGAATGCTGGTTAATTTTACTGATGAAGAGTTGAAAGAAATATGTGATTTCGTAGATAATAATGTTATCAAGATGAATAAAACTGAGGTTACTATAGCAGAAATGCACAACCTTGTTGAAGGTGCTCTTGAACATATTAATCCGACTGTTGCACAAAGCTATAGAAACTATAGAAATTACAAGCAGGATTTTGTACACATGCTAGACAAAGTTTATCAGGAATCTCAAAGAATTATGTATATTGGCGACAAAGAAAACGCTAATGCAGATTCTACATTAGTTTCAACAAAACGTTCTTTAATTTTCAACGAATTAAATAAAGAATTGTATAAGAAATTCTTTTTAACAGTTGATGAACTGCAGGCAATCAGAGACGGATATATTTATATTCATGATATGTCAGCAAGACGCGATACTATGAACTGCTGCTTATTTGATGTAGCATCAGTACTTAAAGGCGGATTTGAGATGGGTAATTTGTGGTACAATGAGCCAAAATCTCTTGATGTAGCTTTTGATGTAATCGGCGATATCGTAATGGCTGCAGCAAGCCAGCAGTATGGAGGCTTTACCGTTGCAGAAGTTGACAAAATCTTAGCTCCTTATGCAGAAAAAACTTATCAAAGACAATATGACAAATACTTATGCTTAGGTCTTTCATTTGAAAAAGCAAGAGAAGCAGCTTTAGATGATGTAAAAAAAGATTTTGAACAAGGCTTCCAGGGCTGGGAATACAAGTTTAACACAGTAGCTTCTTCCCGTGGCGATTATCCGTTTATTACTGTAACAGCTGGCTTAGGCACAGAGCTTTATGAAAAAATGGCTACTATGGCTATGCTAAAAATCAGAATGGGCGGACAGGGTAAGAAAGAATGCAAAAAACCTGTATTGTTCCCTAAGATAGTTTTCTTGTATGATAAAGAACTTCACGGAGAAGGTGGAGAAAACGAAGATTTATTCAAAGCCGGCGTTGAGTGCTCAAAGAAAACAATGTATCCTGATTGGCTTTCACTTTCAGGAGACGGTTATGTTGCATCTATGTATAAAAAATACAAGAGAGTAGTATCTCCTATGGGGTGCAGAGCTTTCTTATCACCATGGTATGAAAGAGGCGGCATGAATCCTGCTGATGAAAATGATGCTCCTATTTTTGTAGGAAGATTTAATATCGGTGCAATCAGCCTTCACCTTCCTATGATTTATGCTAAGGCTAAGAAGGAAAGCAAGGATTTTTATGAAGTCTTAGATTACTATATGGAACTTATAAGACAGCTTCATATCAGAACTTATGATTATTTAGGCGAAATGAAGGCTTCTATTAATCCTCTTGCATTCTGCGAAGGCGGATTCTTAGGCGGACATTTGGGAATACATGACAAAATAAGACCTATTTTAAAATCTTCTACAGCTTCATTTGGAATTACTGCATTGAATGAACTGCAGGAAATTCATAACGGCAAATCACTTGTAGAAGACGGCGAATTCGCTCTTGAGGTTATGGAATACATTAATAAAAAAATCCAGAAATTTAAAGAAGAAGACGGTATTTTATATGCAATCTATGGAACTCCTGCCGAGAATCTGTGTGGATTGCAGGTAAAACAATTCAGAAAGAAATTTGGAATTGTAGCTAATGTATCCGACAAACCCTATGTTTCAAATTCTTTCCACTGCCATGTATCAGAACAGATCGGGCCTATCGAAAAACAGGATTTGGAAGGCAGATTCTGGGATTTATTCAACGGCGGAAAAATTCAATATGTAAAATACCCGATTGATTACAATACAGAGGCTGTTGAGACTTTGATTAACCGTGCAATGG
>CALUSZ010000050.1 GCA_944323495.1 Candidatus Gastranaerophilales bacterium | reverse complement strand
GGCAAGTTTTGTCATTTGAACAGAATTTCCGAGATTCATCAAAAAAGTTCCGACAAACGCAAAGCAAAAATAAGTTAAGGCTTTTTGCTTAAACATATTGTCTTTGAACATGTAATTAAAAGCTTCTTTCATACAAAGTCTCCTATATTTAAATAATAATTTAAATTATATTTTCTTTTTCCTAGATTGACCTCATATAAAAGAAGTAAGATTAATGTAACATACTACCTATTGTGTTACATGTGCTACGCACGTAGACATTGGGGCGGCTCAAAAGTCTTATTACAAAAGGATTGTAATATTCCCAACCCGCCTTTAGGTTTCTAATACTAACTTATATGTATTACTATAGGTGTAATACTGATATGATAGGCATTTAGGGAATATTAGTTTTAGAAAGAAACAGGCATATTATATTAGTATTTTTTATATTTATGTCAAATGGATAACTTCACAAAGTCTGTAAAATATGGTATTATAGACGATGTGAAATCTAACGTAACACAATAGGTATTGTGTTACATTGTATCACACATTAGAAAAATATAGAATAGGAGCAAAAGATATGGAGAGGCGAGGCTTTACATTAGCAGAATTACTTATAGTTTTGGGAGTAACAGGAATTCTTGCGGCCATAATACTGCCGGCAATTAACGGCTTAATGCCCGATAAAACTAAAATAATGTATTTAAAAGTATATGATGAATTGAGCCGGAGTATAGGAATGCTTGCCTCGGATACTTCCCTCTATCCCGCATGTATTAACTTCGGAAGTGAAACTATTGGATGCAGTGAACATCCGCTTATAAATACTTCTAAACCTGTTAATAAAAAGTTTAGCAGTTCTAATTATGAAGGAGATAAAAAACTTTGCAGCCTGCTGGCATTCACTATGAATACTGATTCAAATACTTGTTCTGATTCGGTATACGACTTTACGGAGGGAAGTTTCGACAATGATTTTAATTCAAAAAAATCTTTTACCACTGCTAACGGTATGGAATGGTGGGTAGTTCCGCAAATTAATACTGCAGCATCAGGCACAGCGTCCTATCAGACTGATATATATGTTGATGTAGATTCATCAAAAAAGTCTTCAAACTGTATTTATAACACTTCAAGTTGTAAAGCTCCCGACAGGTTTAAGTTTATGGTATCGGCAGACGGCAGAGTAATCCCTGCAGATCCTATGGGATTGATGTATATAAACACCAGAAAGTCATACCTAAAAAACAAAAATCAGAAGACAGAAGGGACTGTTGCTGTAAATTTAGATGCACAGCTTAAAACTTTTCAATACCAACCCTGCGTAGAGACTTATAATGAAAGCTCGGGTTCAGGAGATAATGGAATGGGAAATCAGGGAAGTAATAATGGTAATACTTCAGGTCAGGATGACGATACACCTAAAGATTGTACGGATGTATCTGTGGCTTGTACTTGCGGCGGAACATATAAGGGGCTTATGCTAAATTGTTATAATGATAATTATCAATATGTCCCGGGTGACAAGGCGCAAGCTATAACTCAGGAAAGAATAGTTTTTGACTATCCTACAGCAAGCTCTTTTACTTTTCGTGAGCGCTGGTGTTTTAAGTATAGAAATAACACTACAGGTGAAAAAATCGATAACGGGAGCGACGGAAGATTTCCGGAGGATAGAGCCGTTGTGAGGTTCTGGACAGAAGTAACGGCAGGAAGTAAAGTTGTAGACGAATCTTTTGAGGAAATCTTACCCTGGCCGGGAGAACCTTGGGTTTGTAATGGCGGTGGTACTTCTGTCTATCAGACTATACACAAAGATAATACTTATTGGTATGTTCCCTATACAGATACAGATCTTCTTAAAGTATTTTACTAATAAAAACGACCTGTTACAAACAGGTCGTTTTTATTATATTCTGGGGCGGAAGGATTCGAACCTCCGAGATGGCTGGACCAAAACCAGCTGCCTTACCACTTGGCGACGCCCCATTGGGTCACATATTATATCTTAAAATATCAATATAAATTGTCAAGGAGTTTTACATCAAAGAAGCCGATTCTAATTAGAATCGGCTTTTATAAGATAAAGGATTAATAGGAGGATTCCTTGTTATGCTCTTGAGTTTTGCCACCAAATATCACCTAAGAGTGCGAGGCCTGCACCAACCCAGGCTCCAACTTTGCCGGCTTTCTTAAAACCGTTCCAAGTGATATGTTTACTTATACAGTCTGGTGATAACATTTTGCCAAGCCCTGCTGCTGTAGTCACAGCACCTGCACCTGCCAAAGCACCTACTACCGGAGCTGCTGCATATTCTACTGCACTCTCGACGGTTCCGCCGAGTTTTTCCATTCTGTCTTTACCGGCTTTGTTATCTATTGATGTGCCGAATAAGTAACTCATTGTTTCTTCTGTATATTTGTCATGGTAATCTTTGCCGTGAAGATTTTTCCAGAATCCATGCTCAAACGCTGATTCACCATATTTTTTGATATCGCTTCTTAAATCTACGATTTTGCCTTCCTGCTGAGAACGTATCTTTCCGTATAATATTTCAATAAACTGATTTACACTATCAGAAGGATTCATTACATCGCTATTTGCTTTGAAGTAATCACCGTATTTCTGGTAAAGAGTTTGTTTTAATTTATCAAATTCTTCACAGATACCGTCTTGATCGCCTTCTTTTATCTTTTTGGAAAGGTTCTCAATACCGTGGTTTACACCGGCATCTACCATTGCCTTTTCGAAAATAGCTCTATCCTGTTCCGTAAATGCTCTGGTTTGATTTTTCAGCAATAATTCATGCATATCGCCGGTATGCTGTAACTGTGTTTTTTCAATATTTTGATAAACCTGGTTCATTTGACCCATAAATGCAGGATAATACCCCATCATTCCGGACATTCCCATCATCCCATACGGTGAATAATATCCCATACTAGCAGGATCACCATAAGCGCTGAATGTTCCTCCGCCTCCAAGACCGTACATTCCTAACGGACTTGTATATGGACCATAACCTATTCCTGTTATGCCGGGTAACATAATGACCTCCTACAAAATTGTTTTAACTAACCTTTTTACCTTACATATAAATAAAGTATTTCTCTTTTTTAAAATTGATATTTTTTAATAATATCTTAACAAAAGTTTACAATTGCTTTTATGCAATTTATACAGCCGGACTTTTGTTGTATCATATTAAAAGTAAACAGCGGGGAGCATAGATGAGAATAGAAGCGAAAAATCTGGTTAAGATATATGGCGATAGGAGTGTTGTAAACGATGTATCTTTCTTTATGGATAAAGGTGAGGTCGTTTGTCTTCTGGGACCGAATGGTGCGGGGAAAACAACAACATTCTATATGATTGTCGGTTTGGTTAAGCCTAATACCGGAAATGTTTATATTGACGGCAAGGACATTACTGCTTGGCCTATGAATTTAAGGGCGAAGGCTGGTATCGGATATTTACCGCAGGAAAACTCTATTTTCAGAAAACTGACTGTAGAAGATAATATTAAACTTGTGTTGGAGATGAATGACAAGCTGACGGTTGATGAGAAAAAACAGAAACTGGAAGAACTCCTGACTGAATTTGGTGTGATGAAATTAAGAAAAGCTCCGGCAGTAGCGCTTTCAGGCGGAGAAAGAAGACGTGTTGAAATCGCAAGAGCGCTTGCTGCAAGTCCTGATTTTATGCTTCTGGACGAACCGTTTGCAGGTATTGACCCTATTGCAATCGGCGAGATTAAGGATAATATCAGAAAGATTTCCGAAGAAAAGGGACTTGGCGTTTTGATTACGGACCACAACCCGAAGGCTACGCTTTCGATTACAGACAGGGCGTATGTAATTTTTGACGGTAAAATTAAGATTCAGGGTAGGAGTGTTGATGTTGCGAATGATCCTGTTGCTAAAGAATTTTATTTAGGAAAGGATTTCAAACTGTAGAATGAAGAAACTTTTTACGGTATATGACAGGTATATTTTTACTCAGGTTTTAATTACGACAATTGTTGCAATATTGTTGTTTACAATTGTATGGATAGCGCCGGAGATGCTTCTGAATACAATAAAGAAAATTCTTGCGCATGAATATACTGTAAAAACTGGCGTTCTTGTTCTTGTGTATGAGCTTCCGAAAATCTTTGGTAAAGCTTTCCCTGTAGGGCTTTTGCTGGGTTCTTTGTTTACTTTTGATAAGCTTAGTAAGGATTCGGAGCTTACAATATTCAGAGCCGTCGGTATGTCTTTTGGAAGAATTCTGGCTCCTGTTCTTGTATTGAGTCTTATTGTTACGTATTTATGTTTTGTAACTTATGATAAATGGATTCCGTATTCCTGCCAGAAATTGCAGGAAATAAGAGGCGGAAGTATGCTTACACAGTATATTTATACTAAGAAGGATGAGAATAATCATCCTGAGCAGGCGGTTATTGTCTCGAGATTTTTTGAAGATGAGATGACGGATGTTATTGTATTGAATTTCTCCAAGCAGGTTTTTGACGATTTGCATGGCTTGGAAAATATTCTTGTGGCAAAGGTCGGACATAAAGGGGCTGATTCAAATGGCAAGCCGAGCTGGGTGCTGAATGATGTAACCTCGTATGATATTAATGAAGAGGGTATTTTTAAAAGAATTACAAAAAAAGACAGAGTTGATATTCTTAACGGTGAGGCTGCAGAAGATGCCTATACTATTATGATAAATTCAACCAAGCGCGACCGTGATATTAATAACAAAGATTTGAAGCATTATGTCAGCTTACTTAAAAAAGAGAATCTTGATGAAGACTACAGACTGATGTTTAACAAATATCTTCAAAGGTTTTTCCATCCGTTTGTTTGTGTACTCTTAGCAGTAATGGGATGCTTGCTTGGCTTTAGCAAGCCTCGTGAACAGAGATTAATCGGGTTTACAATTGCAATCGGGTGTATTTTTGTTTACTATATAACTCTGCCATTCTTTGACTTGCTGGCAGAAAAGGGTGTGCTTCATCCGTTTATAACGGCAGCGTTCCCGCCGGGTGCGTTTCTGTGTGCAATAATAGCGTTTTACAAATCGAGGGACTTATGATGAAAAAATTTTGGGTATTTTTGAGCTTAGTATTATTTATGGGGGCAGCTTTTGCTGGACCTATCAATATGACTTATGAGGATGGAATCTATCACATTGTGCTTACCGGTGATAAGATAATGAAGCAAATAGAGTTCGTATCGTCACCAAGTCTTATAACAAATAAGGAGGCGCATAATAAGTCTGCATCATTGCTGACGATTAATGCCGGCTTCTTTGATCCTGTAAATCAAAAATCAATATCATATATAGTTAATGATACGCAGACAGTAGAGGATCCTATTTTTAATGAAAATCTTATGAACAATCCTATTATGCGTCTTAATTTGCAGAAGATATTGAATAGGTCTGAATTTAGAATAATGGATTGCGACGGAAAGCTTAAGTATGAGATAGCTCCTCACAATTCTAAAGTAGATTTTTTGTGCTCTATAATAACATCCGCGCAAGGCGGACCTCAGCTTGTACCAAACCTGAGGCTTGAGGAAGAATTTTTTATTGTAAAAGATGCTGAGGGGAATGTAATAAGAGAAACTGCATCTGTCTTACATAAAACTCCGAGGACGATTGTCGGGATAAAGACTAATAAAGGAAAGCAAGAAATGCATATCTTTATTGTCACAAACGAACATCCTATGGATATTTATGAGGCGAGAGATTTGTGTTTGAAATATGAGCTTGATAATGCTATGGCATTTGATGGCGGAAGCTCTACTTCTATGAACTACAAGAAGATTAATGTAGTTTCAAATGAAGAAGGCGGCGGAACCGGCAGGGCTCTTAAATCTTTTATGATTGTTAAAGAAAAATAGCAAAAAATATTTTTAGCGGTTTTTATTGAGTATGAAGATT
>CALUSZ010000049.1 GCA_944323495.1 Candidatus Gastranaerophilales bacterium | reverse complement strand
CTTCTAAATTATCTGTAAAAAATATCTTGCGCTCCTCAAGGACGTAGAGCGCAAGTTTAGATATAGAATAGTCTACAATTTTAATATACTTACCATTTTTAAGGACGTCTTCGTCCTTTTTTCTTTTTATATTTATTTTTTATTAAACACCCGATATAATATAAATATATGTATAAATTTATAATCATTATAATTTTATTTAATTTATTACCGGCTGTCGCTGATGATTTTGAACCGGTATTACTGCAAGGCCATACAAAACTAGAACTACAGGAAAGTCAGCTTAGAGCAACAAAACCTGTAGACTATGAGTTGAAATATGAAAAAAGAACCTTTCCTTTTGTGCAGAACGATAATTTATACTCTTCGAAGACAACATCATATACAAAAGAAAAAAAACTCGGAGATTTTTCTTTCGGCTCAAAAACAGACAGCGTTTTTTATCCAGACAAATACTCCCAAACAAACACCTATTACACAAAATATCAAAAGAACAGATTTGCGCTAAGCACTTCATATAAGAACACAGCCCTTACATCTTTTGAACAATATCGCAACGGCACATTTATGTTCTCGCCTGAATATAAGCTAAATAATAAAGTTTCACTGCAGAGCATATATTCAACAAGCTTTTTAGACAGAAGCAGAAAAAATGAACTTTTATTCAATATTCGTCCCTTTCAAGACGATCGTATGAACTTTAATGTAGGCGCAAGTCAAATTTATTCAACAAGCATAACCCCTGCAAGGTCTCAATTAAACTTTTCCACAAAATTCAATTTTTAGACAAGTTCGCGCCGAACTCGATTAAGTGCTTACGCACTTAGAGTTCTAGCCTTACTGTCATTCCCGCTAATAAAAAAGAGCCATAAAGAATTTCTTATATATTATAAAGACGAGACTTTTCTTGCTCACTCGCGTTGTACGGCAATTCCGTGTTTTGATTTTGTGCTTTTTTGCACAAAACAAAACACTCCAGCCTCCGCTCGTTCGCGCCGAACTCGATTAAGTGCTTACGCACTTGGAGTTCTAGTCTTACTGTCATTCCTGCTAATAAAAAAGAGCCATATAATATATGGCTCTTTTTTATTAGCGGAAGACGAGACTCGAACTCGCGACAGTCTGCTTGGAAGGCAGATACTCTACCAACTGAGCTACTTCCGCTCATATTAAACTTTCAATCTCTTGGGCTCAGTTGGTAGAGTACATATCTTTGATACGTTCGGCTCAACCGTCCTTACCCCATCTGCTTCAGTAGCCACACTCGCCTCTCTGAGCAACTGAGCTACTTCCGCTCATATTAAACTTTCAATCTCTTGGGCTCAGTTGGTAGAGTACATATCTTTGATACGTTCGGCTCAACCGACCTTACCCCATCTGCTTCAGTAGCCACGCTCGCCTCACTGGGGCAACTGAGCTACTTCCGCTCATTTAATATCTAAATTCTATATTAAACATTTTTAATTTTCAAGTGCTTATTGTGGCAATGCAGTGTTTGCCCCATCTAATGCCGGAGCAGCAGCATTCTGCGCAGCAGTGTCTTCTTCAGAAGGCTCTGTATGAGCATACAAACGTAAACTTAATTTACTTAACAATATCTTTTTGTCTTTCTCATACGGAGTAACTTCCACACTGTTTATCTTAATATAATATGGGTACTGATAAATGTCTTGTATTAATTTACCCAAATTTACATAATTTGAAACAAGTTCCATATCTACATCGCATACAAAATAAACATCTCTGCCAAATTTAACAAATGAATCTGTTTCCGGATTATATTTATAACTTATTGACTTAATTTTGACAGTATTTGCATGAACCATCTCAATCATATCATTGTATAGTGTAAAGAATAAAGTATCGTTACCCAAATCAGATTCTATTGGTGAATAAATTTTCTTCTGAGAAGTTGTTATTGAGTCTTTTATTTTCTTAATTTTCTGTTTAACAATAGCAAGCTCATTATTCTTTTGATTTAATTCCTCTTGTTTCTGCACCACCTCGGCTGTCACATTATTCATCTCTGTCACCTTTGGTGTAATTAGCTTAAATGCAAAAAAACCACAAGCGGCAACCAAGGCTACAAATATAATTAAACCCAAATATCTTCTGTATTTCTCCATTTTTATTACAATCCTTTATATTTAATTACTTTATTGGTTCCAAATCCGGCAAAGCTGTATCGTCTTTTGGCTTTTGGCCACCTTGATTTGCAGCTGTTTCCGGTGCATCAGAAATCCTAAACTCATAAAAGTCAGCATTCAGTGATGTCAATATAGACTCTGTATCAAATTCTGCATTTTCGCCGTTTGCAGCATTCTGTTCATCAACTTGAACTTCTTCAAATTTCGAATTTGATGCCAAACCGAGTTTTTGTAACTTTATCTTAGAATCAGGAGAATAATCCTTTATGCTTCTAAAGAAACTATATACGCTTTCAAGATTATCAGCCTGACCATCTATGGTTACATCTTCTGAAAGTTTTAAATACGTTAGCCAGAGTTTTTTCGGGATTTCTGTTCCTACAATTGTATAGTAGGAATAAATACCCTTGTTATGCTCTAGCCCGATTCTTATTTCATCACCTTCATCGAATAATTCAGATGATACATTCTGGTTTTCTTCCAAAAATCGCTTTACATCTGAAATCTTCTTCTCTATGTCAGCTTTTTCATTATTCTTAGCAGTAATAACTCCATTAAGCCATACAAGAGCGCCTACTGTTGGAACTGCTATTAATAAGAATATTACTATAAAGAATTTTATTAAAACTTCATTGGTGAATACTATGCGCCTTCCGCTTATAGTAAATTCAGGCGGTTGTTCTAAAGTATAGATATCGCCTAAATTACTATTATATAAGTTAAATACCGCCGTTGAATACTGTTCAAAATTCCTGTATATAGCCGCCCCAATTATATCCAAAGAAACAACCTGAGCAAGCCCTTCATCAACAGAAGGATCTAATCTCAAAAAAGCTTCCTGGGAGTAGCTATTAGCTTCCTGATGAATGATTGGAGCACCATATTGAATCTTACTTGCTAAAACTTCTGCACTTATAATATTAGTTTTAGAAACTACGCACAGATACTGTGACGGTAAATTCTTAAGTATTGGCTGTACTGCACTTATTACGGTAGAATAATTTTCTGCATCTCCAAGAACTTCTCCAATACTTATTTTTTCTTCAAAAGCATCTACATAATTTTTGCCGTTCATTAAAAGAATCCTGCAGCTAAAGGCATCTACAAGCAATAGTACCCATGCTTTTCCTGATTCTACATCAATACGTTCTTTATAAATTAACGCATTTAAAACAGAATTAACAGAAGTGTCAATAGCATGAAGCTTACAGCCCAATTCTTTAATAATCATGGCTATTTCTATCAGCATCGATTTTTGCGCAGCTGTATATGCTATCTTATTAAACTGCAGCGATGTATTTGGCAATATTACAGCACTAACATCAGGGTCTGCATTTTTGAAAATAAAATGTTCAAGCAGTTCTTCTTCAATAGCATTCTCAATCTGCGTCTCATCAAGAGATGCCGGATAATCATTTACTTTAAAGACAACTGTCGGAATATTCAGTACAACTTCTGAACCTTTTGGAATCTGCAGTTCTACAAATAAATCCTGCATAGCCTCTTTAAAGAGATCCAAATCTGCAATCTCTCTTCTGTTAATATCGTATTCTAAAGGTCTTAGTCCATACTTAAGGACTGTTTTATTTACAAAATCTATTTGGGCAACTTCAAGCCCTACTTCCGGTGTTATAGAAACACCCACTACAATACTCTTCTTAAATAAATCCATGTCTATTTCTTCCTATTTTTTTTTATTGTACAATAAAACTTAAATTTTGTATACAGGTTAAATAGATGAGAAATTTAGTAGAAGAAATAAAAAGATTAAAAGAAGAGAAGAATGCGATAATTCTTGCACATAGTTACCAGAATATTGAAATAGATGAGGTTGCAGACTTTGTCGGAGACTCTTTATATTTAAGCCGCCGTGCAAAGGATACTAATGCTGATATTATTGTATTTGCTGGCGTATACTTTATGGCGCAGACTGCAAAAATTATATCTCCGGAAAAGAAGGTGCTGCTTCCTAATCTAAATGCAGGATGTTTAATGGCGGATATGATTAACCATGAACAAATGGTAAAATTCAAAGAACCATACCCGAGTACTCCTGTTGTATGTTATATAAATTCAACGGCAGAAGTTAAGGCAGAGTGTGACATTTGCTGTACAAGTTCTAACGCTCTTGAAATCGTTAAGAGCCTCAACACTAAAAGAGTCTTGTTTATTCCGGATGCAAATCTCGGTAAATGGGTTGAATCAAAACTGGACGAAGTAGAAGTAATTACATACGACGGCAACTGCCCGGTTCATAATAATATAGATACACAAGATATTTTGGATGCAC
>CALUSZ010000048.1 GCA_944323495.1 Candidatus Gastranaerophilales bacterium | reverse complement strand
ATAACATCCCTGATTGCGGATTTTACAAATATTGACTGGTCAAACAATATCTGCATATTGACTCCGTCAGGAATAATTTTCGAAATAACAGGCAAAAGTTTTTTTGTCCCGTCAACTACATTAAGCGAAGAAACCCTTCCTGATTTATAAACCGTCATTAAAGAGCCGGGCTTGCCGTTTTCGCGCACAATATTAGTCTGAATTGCATTCCCGTCATGAATATATCCTATATCAGAAAGATAAACCACCTGATTATCTTTAGGAGAAACTATCGGAAATTTATTCATCTCTTCAACAGTTTTAGAAGCATTATTCAATGATATCAAATAATCCTTATCACCTATTTTTGTATTTCCGGAAGGTATAATAACGTTTTGTGAGGCAACCGCCTTTGTAACATCAGCAGGTGTAAGCCCCCTTGCCTCCATCTTCTGCATATCCAAATCAACAATAATTTGTCTTACTTTTCCGCCCATAGGAAGCGGCACCTGTGCTCCCTCAACCTTTGTTAACTGTACCTTGATATTATTCTGCGCGATATCTGTTACTTTTTGCAGCGGCAGTTTCAGTGAAGATACAACAACTTGAAGAACCGGAATTGTAGTCGGAGTATATTTAAGAATATTCGGCGGCATAATCCCTGAGGGCATAGTTTTCATACATACCTGTGAAGTTGCGCTTACCTGTGTAATCCCGGTATTTATATCCGCACCGGGATGTAAAAATACTCTTACAACTCCGACTCCCAAAAGCGACTGGGATTCAATATGTTCAATATCATTAACACTTGAAGCATACGCACGTTCGGCAATTGTTACTATTCTTCTTTCTATATCTTTAGCCGGCATGCCGGTATAAGTCCAGACAGCAGTTACAACAGGAGTATTAATTTCTGGAAAAATATCTATAGGGGTTTTTGCAATTGTTACAAGCCCCATAATTAATATAAACAACGCCATAACTATTACGGTATAATGATATTTTAAAACCATTTTGATAAAATTTTTCATCTTATAGCACTCCCCAATGATTTATAAATATCAACTGTATCAACTAAAGAACTTACTTTTGCACTATACATTGAATTCTCATTTATCAAAACTTTTCTTCTTGCAGCAAGCTCATCTATTCTATTCCCAGTGCCATTTGTATATCTTATATTTGCAACTTTATAAAAATGTTTAGATTTTTCTATAGCTTCTTCATATTCCCTATAAGTATCATAATCCGTCTTAAAACTAGAAAGGGCATTTTCTGTTTCACAAAAAGCATTAAGAAGAACATTATTATACCTATGCAGCTTTTCGATTGCAAGAGCTTTATTGTATTTAAGAAAAGACATTTTATACCCGCCTGTATACAAATCAAACAAAAGACCTGCTCCAAGCTGGTAAACAGTACTCTCCCAATTAAAAATTCTTCCCGCTCTAATATTTTCAAATCCTACCATTTCATTTAGGTTAACAGAGGGAAGAAACATTTTTCTTGCATTCCTTACATCCAATGCAGCTTTTTTTATATCAAACTCTGCCTGCATTACATCCGGCCGGTTAAATATCATATCAGAGCTAATATTTTCGTCTGTGCCAAAAGGAAAAATGAGTTTTTCAATATTCACTCTTTCAACCTCATTTCCGCCTTCAGGCGAAAGTCCTCTTAATACAGCAAATTGATGCAAAAGGACTTCTCTCTGCTTCAAAAGGGCATTCAACTCATTTTTATACGTAACTTTTTCATATTCTGTTGTATACAAGTTATCGTAAGGAATAATCCCGCCTTCGTATAACTGACGTTTAAGCTTTATACTTTCATCTATATTTGAAAGCATTTCATCATAATTCTTTATGAGCGCATCCATAAGTATTATATTAAAATACGATGCTGTAACTTCTGAAGAAACAGAGAGTTTTGCTATATTTAAATTTTCTCTGCTCATTTTAACAGAATACTTTGATGCCTTAACTTTATCTGATATTTTTCCAAAAATATCAAGCTCCCAATTCAAAAGTAAAGGGAAATATAAATGATTGCCGCTTCCAAAATTGCCTGTCCAACGTGAAATCGTCTTAAAAGGATAAATACTGGGGTTAATGCTTAATTGAGGAAGCCTCTCAGCATTTACCGTGCCTAAAATTGCTTCCGACTCTTCAACACGGGCTTTGGCTATTTTTATATCAAAATTATTTTCCAAAGCTTCCTGAATATAGCAATTTAAAAGCTCATCATTGTAGCTTTCCCAATAAGGGTTAAGTATAAATTTCCTATCCTGCTCCTTTTTCTTTTTGTCGATATTAACCCCAACTCCCGCCTGCCACTTAGGCGTAGAATTTTGGGCGGCAAAAACCTGTGCGTGCAGAATAAGCCCGCTTAATATAATTATTGCAACAAATCTTTTCATTCATCCCAATCCGATTATTTATAATTTTAACATAAAAACCGATTATGGTATCATATAGAAAAAAGGAGAGTTAATATGTTAACTAAAAATTCATCATTAAAAACAACATTTACTGGTGTTGACTTTTCAAAGTACACATCAAAAGTATCAGAATTCGTAAAAGAATTCTCTTCACGCGCTAATCAGCCGGGAAAATTCTTAAACTGGGTTAATCTTCCTATGGAGCAGATTAAAAGATTAGATGATATCTATTCTCTAGCTGAAAAACTTAAAGCACAGACAGGAGTCGATAAGCTTAGCGTTCTTGGTATCGGCGGTTCTAAACATACCGTAGAACATATGCTCGCAATTAACGGACTGAATATTTGCGGAGATAAGATATTTTTCTATTCAGATGTTGATTCAATAAGCTTAGAGAGATTTTTAACAAAATTAAACCACGATGTTTTATCTTCAAACTACATGATAGCTTCGAAATCAGGTTCAACTTTTGAAACAAAAGACGGATTTTTAAGAGTTCAAAAAATGCTTGAAGAAGCTTATATGGCAAAAGGCCAGTCAGAAGATGAAGCTAAAAAATCAGCTTCTAAACACCTTATCGCAGTAACTGATAAGAACGCAGAAAAGAGCGAACTTAGAAGAACTTCAAACGAAAACGGCTGGCTGGGTGATTTATGTATCCATGATGACGTAGGCGGAAGATTTTCAGCATTTGACGATCACGCTTTATTTACTCTGGCTTACGCCGGAATGGCTAAAGAAGATATGAAAGCTATGTTAGAGTCTGCTCAAGAGATTTCAACTCTTTCTCTTACTGCAGATTTAGAAATGAATGACGCGCTAAAGGAAGGTATTTTCTGGGCAGATGCTAAATTAAACGGAATAGAAGCTTCTGTTCATCAATATATGGGCTCTATGTTTGAAAACACAGTCTATTGGCACGCTCAAATGCAGAATGAATCAGTAAAAGATACTCTAAAACAAATAGCAAAGGTACCTGATGCAATGCACCATTCGGCAGAAGCTCATTTTAATCCGGCAAACAAACTTGTTTTCGCTCTTACAGTACCATGTGATAAAGGAGTCTGCTCTGAAAATGCAGAAGCTTATATCGGAGCTTTGACTAAATCATACGAGTCAACAGGCGCTTTCTTCAAAGAGTATGTTGAGACAACAAAACTGGGTTTAACACCTCAAGCAGCAGGCGCTGTAACTCAATTAAGAGCATATGCAACAGTTTATCAGGAAATCGTAGAAGCTGTTATGCAAAACAGAGCTCTTCCGGAAGTTTTAGACAGTGTTCTTCAGCCTCACGTTGAGTTCTACAAAAAGAACCTAAAAGGCGGAGTTGTTGTTCCGGGAAGAATTTCGTAGAATATAAATTCTAAAAAACAGCCTCGTGAAAACGGGGCTGTTTTTTGTTATAATAAGTTTATGGAGTTTATAAAAACATTAGAATTTGAGAGTATTTATAAAGATATGCAGGCTCAATTTCCAAAGGCGGAATTAAAAACGTATGAGCATTTAAAGGAAATTTCAGGAGACAATTACAGAATTTATCAGGTTATAGAAAACGAGCCTGTCGGGTATGTAATTCTTTTTGAAACAGAAGATTTTATTTTTATTGACTATGTTGCAGTGTTTAAAGAGTTTCATTCCAGAGGATTTGGCGGGAAAATCCTTGAAAATCTTAAGCAGGCTTTTCATAAACGCGGGTGTTTTCTTGAGGTAGAAAAGCCTAATCCTCTGGATAAAAATACATTAAGGCGAATTAAGTTTTATGAAAAATACGGAGCTGAAAAATTAGACGTAAATTATATTTACCCCAATAATGAAGGCGGACTTCCCATGGATTTATACTATATATCATATGATAACAAAAAGCCTTCAAATAGTGATATCAAACAGTTTATAACAGCTCTTTTCAAAGCTGTCCATTTCGATCTTGAAAATTGTGATGAAATTCTTAAAAAAATAGCGTTATAAAAAAATAAAATGTGGAATAATATATTATAGAGGTGTTTATATGAAATACATTTGGCTTTATATAGTAGCAATTGTAGCATCATTGGGCGGATTGTTATCAGGTTATGATACCGGCGTAATTTCAGGTGCGCTGTTATTTATTAATGAAACCTGGATTTTACCCGATACCCTGCAGGGCTTTCTGGTAAGCTCCGTTTTAATCGGGGCTGTAATAGGTGCCGCAACTAACGGGATTTTAGCGGACATTTTCGGACGCAAAAAGATTATTATGGCAACTGCTGTAATTTTTATTTTAGGCTCAATACTGTGTGCTTTTGCTCCAAATGTTTATGTACTTATAATTTCAAGGATTTTTGTAGGTTTTGCTGTCGGGATTGTAAACTTCGTTGTACCTCTTTATTTATCCGAAATTTCACCTAAAAATTTAAGAGGCACGCTTGTTTCTCTATACCAGTGGGCAATAACTGCCGGAATATTATTTTCGTATTTCATAAATGCAATATTCGCTCAAGCTGTATATAATTGGCGCTGGATGCTATTTGCAGGCGTACTTCCCGGCCTTATATTATTTATCGGAATGTGTTTCATGTCAGATACTCCAAGATGGCTTGTGAGCAAAAACAGAGAAGATGAAGCAAAGAAAGTCTTTAATAAAATTGAACCGGATATAGATACTAATAAAGAAATCGAAGATATAAAAAATACACTTGAAAGCGGAAATGATAACAAATTCCGGTTCAAAAAGTGGATGATAATGCCTTTTGTAGTAGGTGTCGGAATAATGTTTGCCCAGATTTGCACAGGTATAAACACAATTATTTATTATGCACCTACAATCTTTAAGACAGCCGGTTTTGACAGTAATCTAACCGCAATATACGCAACGACCGGAATCGGAGTCGTAAACTTTGTAATGACAATAGTCGCGGTATTTTTTACGGACAGACTTGGCAGAAAACCGCTCTTGTACTTTGGACTTACAGGTGTTATGTTAAGTTTATTTGCGCTGGGAACCTCATTTGCGTTTGCGGGAGCCTTGGGTTCAAGCCTGAAATGGGTTGCGGTAGGAAGCCTTGTAACTTATATTATCTGCTTTGCCATGAGCTTAGGCCCGATTGGCTGGATTCTTGTATCAGAAGTTTTTCCACTCAAAATAAGAGGAATCGCTATGAGCATCTGTACTGTCTCAAACTTTGCGTTTAATTTCTTTGTAGTCGGAAGCTTTCCTGTTTTATTGCATAGAATAGGCGGAGCCTGGACATTCTGGCTGTTTGGTATTGTGTCAATACTCTGTATTATATTTGTCTACTTCTTTGTTCCTGAAACAAAGGGAATATCGCTTGAACAGATTGAATCGAATTGGAGACGCGGGGTAAATCCGAGAAAATTCTAATTCTGCCAAACTGACTAATTTATAAAATTTACTATTTTAAAAATAATCAGAATATGAATAAACTTCTGATTATTTTTATTGCAGTATTAATTTCAATTGCGGGGATATGGTACGGAATTTACCGTTTAAATAACCTTAAAGTAACAGCTGTTTTTGATGAACTTGAACCTTTTCCGCATAATATCAACGTTTACTACAAAGGCTTTCGTCTGGGGCGTTCTACCAGAATCTACCCTTCAAAAGATTTTACGCAAACTTATGTTGATATGAACCTGCATATGGATAATTTTTCCCTGCCTGATAATATAACAGCAAAAGTTAAAACAAAAAATAAACGCGATTATATAGAACTAATTTATCCGGATATGCCATCTGTAAGGTACCTGAAAAATCATGACAAAATAAAAGGGACAAAAGGGGTGAATTTTGCATCTTTCATACAAGACCAGGCGGATTCCGGAGGATTAGATGACTTAAGTGAAAATTTGAGTGAAACAGTAGAAGATGCGGGGGAAACAATGAAAGCGCTTACTGATTTATTTCATACCGCAAATGATATTCTTGTAGATTTAAGACCGTCACTCAAAGAATCAGGCGAAAATCTTGCTATAACAACAAGAAATTTAACTGTCGCAACTGATAATATTGCAAATGTTTCCAAAAGCTTAAACCGCTCAGCTAAACCCAAAATTCTTGATAATACATTTTCTAATATAGAATTAATTACCAGAAATCTTGAATTAACAACGTCAAACACAGCGCTTCTTACCAAAAGGGCTGACAGCGAAACAGTCCTGCTTTTAAATTGTTTAATAAAAAATGCAAACAAAGTAGTACTAAATATAAATGACATAATAAAAGGTTTTAAAGTAACACTGTCCAAACGCTTTGGCGGAATGAGGCTGATTTTCGGAAAACCACTGGAATAACAGATAGTGATTGACAATTGCTCTACATTGCTCCAAGCCTGAATTACTATGCTATAGGCTTCCATTCCTTTGAACTTAGCTTTATTTTGATACCTAAAATTCTCAAGACTTTAGTCTTTATCTTGCCCTGATACTCATTTTTTATTGAAAAAAGCTGTCTTAAAAAAGTCTCATGATTATCAGGCTCCGACGAATTTTCGTAATCCCGTTTTAATTCCTCATAAATCGCGGTATGTTTTGCATACTCCCACCATTCTTCTTTGAACTTGTTTCCACAGCCCTTGAAAGCCGGTTTTAATCCTGTTAAGTGAACTATTACAGGATTCTTACGCGCAGCAAGATAATCCTCTTCCTCACCTCCGCTAAACTCATAATATCCGCCTCTCCACCAGGTATCCATATAATTATATTTTGAACTCAATACCAGCTTGTTTTCGTCAGCAACTTTATTGATAGAATCCTGATCACAAAACTCTATTATTTTTTCATTGTTCTTAGCAAAATCAACCACTTTTTCAAAAAACTTTTCTTTTCTGCAATAATCGCAATTAAAAAGCAGCATGCCGGAATTTACATAAACAGGGCTTTTCATCTCCAATCTTTTAACATATTTATTTACCCCCCAGACATCTTTAACTCCGGCCAAAAATTTTCCACTTAAATCCAAAGAAAAAAGTTCGTCCAAATTCCCTCTTACAAGAGTATCACAGTCTAAGTACAAGATTTTATCCAAATCCGGACAGCTATCCGGAAGTTTTATTCTAAACCAGGCCTGAATTGTTACCCAGTGAGAAAGCGTAAGAGAAGAAAAATCTTCTTCATTCATCTTGAGTAATCTTAATTTTCCGCCTGCGTTTTTTAATTTTTCGATATTGTCATCAGCGAGTTTTGAATACATAATAATAAATTCAACATCACTGTTATGCTCGAGAGCACTCTGCATAGAAACAATTGTCTGGTTAACATACTTATCATCAGGTGCATATGCGATATAGATTCTCATTATTCATTCTCCAGTATTTCAAGTAGTTGCGGGTATTTTTTTGTTATTGTTTCATAAGCTTCTTCTAGAGATATTCCAACTCCTTTCTTATTAATTTTGCAAAGCCCGTACTCTTGAGAATTTTCAACATAATCAATTGATTCGGAATACCCCTTAACGAGCCTTGTTTTAACCCCGTTTAATACTGCCATTGCCCAGAGCCAGATGTCATCATGGGTTGGGAGAAGCTTTTTTATTAAATCCTCATCACAAACGTCCTTGTAAAAACACCCCGGTGGATAAAGCACCGCCCCGTATCCGGTCAGGCGGTTTTTGAAACTTGATTTTCCCCTGTTTTTATCCAGATAAAGTTCTCTTGTCTTTGCCCAGAGAATTTTTCCGCCTTCGACTCTTAACACATCACATCTATGAGCCTGAATTTCGTCTTTATGCTCCAAATACGAGTTATAAAGTGTCTCAACCGTATCCGGCGCATAATAAATATCATCGTCCGTTGTTATTATTACCGCTTCCGGATATTTTTTCAGTGTCGGAATAATTTTTTTATAAGAGCGGATATCTTTATACCAGTCAATCGTCAATCCGTATTTCTTCAGCTCCAGAAGGTCTTCCGGCAAATCATCTTCCCTATTAGGGAATTGCTCCGGCGCAAGCCAAAGGAGCACCATATCAGGTTTCATTGTCTGGGTAAGAAGAGTTTTTAGAGTCTTTATGACTGTATTAATTCTCTCCGGAAAACTTGTCAGAGAAACAATAATCGGCACTTCCCTCTTGCAAGACGCTACCCCTGATTCCGACAAATCTATAACTCTGGGTTTGCAATTTTTTTTTATCCTGATTAGCAGACCAAATAAATTTATTATAATATGCCCGTCAAAGTATCGCACAAACTTCATTATTTAATTCCTTATAGGCTTTAATAATATCCGCCGGCCGAACATTTTCAGCAACAAGAGTTTTTGCCGGATATAAGCTTTCATCAGATGCCCACATCTCTTCACACCCCGCATAAAATATTCCGACAACAGGCACGAAAAGCGCATTTGCAAAATGAAGAGTTCCCGTATCAACCGTAATACATTTTCCGCAGATTTTTAAGATATTTGCAAGTTCCGGAAAAGATGTGCACCCGACTAAGTCAATAAAATCAAAACACCCTGTTTTTCTTAAATCAGCGGAAAATTTTTCGGCAGTTTTTCCGGCTCCCGTAAGTACGGGTGTTAAACCTTCGTTATGCATAAGCCCGATTAGTTCAGCGCAATCATTTACCCTCATATCTTTTTTATAAAAGTTGCTCGTTGTACATAAAACAACGGGATTTTTAAGCCCCTTAACCATATTTACGACAGCGGTATGTGTTTCCGGCGGACAATATTTTATGGGAATATTCTTATGCTCGCCAGTTAAAGCCTCAATCATTCCGCCCCATTTATCTTTCATATGAGTGTAATCTTTTAGTTTATACAAATCCTTAGTATGCCAGATAAAACTCTTGTTATGCGAAATTATATGCTTAGCACCGATTAATTTTGAAATTAAAAGATTTCTTTCATTAGCATAAGTAACAAAAGAAGCATAAGG
>CALUSZ010000047.1 GCA_944323495.1 Candidatus Gastranaerophilales bacterium | reverse complement strand
GACAAATGAGATTCAACAACGGCGGTGACCCTATTTATGCTATATTCGACAAAATCGACAACAGACCGCTTTCTAAAATCGCTAAAGATTTCGTTAGAGAATTAGCTGATGATTCTATCAGATTCATTTCTACGTTAGTTAAATAATCTCTCTAAAGTTTTACAAACTACTCTCTTATATTATCTTACATCTTTATTCTAAGTTTATGCCCCTTCAATGGGGCTTTTTTTTTGTATAAAACAGTGTATATTAAATTCTCGTCCTTTTTCTATTATTTATTGTATAATCATCTTATGAAATATCCGAAACTGGAAAAACTCGTAGATATAATTGCAGTATTAAGGAGCGAAAACGGCTGCAGCTGGGATAGAGAACAGACACACAAATCTTTGCGTCCGAACATGCTTGAAGAAGCGTATGAAGCTGTAGACGCTATAGATGACGGCGATATTGCGAATCTTAGAGAAGAACTCGGTGATGTTCTTCTGCAGGTAGTTTTGCACGCACAGATTGCAAAAGATAATAATGAATTTGACATAGAAGATGTTGCAGAAGAGTTAAGCAAAAAACTCATTCACAGACATCCTCACGTCTTTGGAGAGACAAAGGTTAATTCAACGCAGGATATTGTTGATAATTGGGATAAGCTCAAAAAAGAGGAAAAGACATACAGAAAGTCGATACTTGATGGGATTTCAAAATCACAATCCGCGTTGATGTCAGCGCAGAAGATTAGCAAAAAAGTTGTCAAAGCTGGTTTTGAATGGGATTCTGTAGAAAGTTTGAAAAACTGTATACAATCAGAGTATAAAGAGTTTGAAGAAGCGGTAAAAAGCGGTGATAAAGATAAAATGGAAGACGAGATGGGCGATATTTTCTTTGCCACCGTAAACCTTGCCAGATGGTACAAAATTGATGCAGAACAGGCTTTGTTAAGAGCTAACAAAAAGTTCACCAAACGATTCAAGAAAATGGAAGAGATTAAAGAAAAACCTCTTGAGGATTATACTTATGAGGAATATGATAAACTCTGGAAACAGGCTAAAATAATGACAGGTGAGGAGGAATAAATTTTATGAAGAGAGTTTTAGGAGCTTTATTTTTACTGGCAGGCTTATGCGCATCTGCTTCAGCCGAAGAGTTTAGTACGGTTTGCGCAAACCATATCCTTGTACCGACTGAGATGGACGCAATAAAATTAAAAAGCGAAATCAAGAGTTTTGATGATTTCAAATCACTGGCTGCAGAGTATTCTAAGTGTCCATCAGGTAAAAACGGCGGCGATTTAGGCTGCTTTGGCAGAGGACAAATGGTCAAGCCTTTTGAAGAAGCAGCATTTAACGGCAGCGTCGGCGAGGTTTCAGACCCTGTAAAAACACAGTTTGGATATCATCTTTTGTGGGTCACAAAAAAATACTAAAAATAAAAACTCCCAGACAGGGAGTTTTTTAAGATATAATATCTATTATGAAAAATAAAATTTTAGCAAACATAGCGCTTCTTCTTACAGCTCTAATCTGGGGGCTCTCTTTTGTTGCCCAAAGAGAAGGCATGGAGCATATCGGTCCATTTACATTTAATGCGGTAAGAAGCTTTTTAGGAGGTTTAAGCCTTCTGCCGGTTATTGCGTGGGTAAAGCTTTCCAAACCGGATAAAAGAACAAAGCGTATGAAACGATACCAGCACATCAACCTGACGAGAGCCGGTATCGGCTGCGGAATTGTTTTATTTATAGCCATGAGCATTCAGCAATACTGCATGCAGTTTGTGGGAGCGGGTAAAGCCGGTTTCATTTCTGCATTGTATATTGTTTTTGTACCTATTATTGCAGTTTTGCAGGGTGAAAAATTAAATAGATTTGTTGTTATAAGCGTTTGCCTTGCTGTTATCGGCTTGTACCTATTATGCTTCAAGCAAGGAAGCGGATTTGATATTTATGATTTATTTTTGCTAGCAGGCGCCTTATTCTACGGTATCCACATTCTTGTCGTTAACTATTATTCGGAAAGGGTAAATGCTGTAAAAGCCTGTTGTGCGCAATTCTTTGTAGTAGGTCTTTTGTCGGCATTCTTAATGTTCTCATTTGAAACACCGACGATATCATCAATTATTTCTTGCCGTGTATCGCTGCTTTTTGCAGGCGTTTTAACCTGCGGCATAGCTTACACATTACAGATATATGGTCAAAAGTATACTCCGCCGGCGATTGCGTCTCTAATATTATGTTTAGAATCAGTTTTTGCTGTACTTGGAGGCGTGCTAATCCTTGGCGAGACGATGATTCCGAAAGAAATTGCAGGATGTGTTTTTATGATTACGGCGGTAATCCTTTCCAACCTGAAACTTGAAGACAAATCGGAGATGAAGCACCCGCGGTAGTATTTTTATAAAAAGTAGTTCAAAATAATGTGCTAATTATTACAAAAGTCGTTTGATTAAATGTAATATTAACACAAAAAGTCCCTCGAAAAAATGTCATTCAATCCTCCAAATATATGGTTTGTTTAATGTTAAGTTTTGTTAAGATATGCTTTGAGAGAAATTATATGAAACGATATGCTATAAACAAACTTATAGAATGGAAAAATGGTTCTAATCGAAAACCTTTGATAATCAGAGGTGCACGTCAAGTCGGAAAAACTTGGCTGATGAAAGAGTTTGGAAAAACAGAATACAAAAGGGTTATTTATATAAATTTTGAATTCGACAAGCTCATGTGTGATTTATTTTCGCTAGACTTCAATACAAAAAGAATTATTGAAGGTTTAGAGTTAACTCATTCTAAAATTAATACTACAAATACACTAATAATACTTGATGAAATTCAAGAAT
>CALUSZ010000046.1 GCA_944323495.1 Candidatus Gastranaerophilales bacterium | reverse complement strand
AATTACTTATTGGCGGAAGTATGGATGCAGGGCACAGAAATAATAATTTCTGTGTAGTCGGAGCTCACATACAGTATGATTACAAACGATTTATGGCAAATTTTGAATGGGCACAGGCTAACGGATATAACGGTCCTGCTGGATATTCTGTTGATACTCATGCAAGCGGTTTTTATGCAACACTCGGATATATGCTCACCAAAAAACTTCAAATCCTTGCCAGATATGATGAGTTTGACCCTAATAGAGAAATTGCACATAATAACCAGCGAGAATATTCTGTCGGTTTAAATTATTTTATAAAAGGACAGGGTTTGAGACTTATCCTGAATTATGTATTCTGCCAGAACGATGCTGCAAAAGATTCCCATAGGATTATGCTTGGAACACAAATCTTGATTTAGAATAACTATACAAGCCCTTAATTTTCCTATATAATATCGGTATGGACAAAAAAGTAATCTCAACAAACAGAAAAGCTTTTCACGATTTTTTGATTTTTGACAGATTTACGGCGGGAATTGTGCTTACCGGTACTGAAATTAAATCAATAAGGCGGGGAACTGTTAATCTTAAAGACTCATTTGCAAAAATTGAAGATAACGAAGTTTTCTTATACGGAATGCATATTTCTCCTTATGAGCAGGGAAACAGATTCAACCACAAGCCGGATAGAGTGAGAAAACTACTCTTACAAAAACGCGAAATCTTAAAAATGCTCGATAAAGTAAAAAAAGATGGTGTAACAATTATTCCGTTAGAATTGTTTTTATCGCATGGTTTTGCTAAAATAGAGCTGGGGTTGGCTAAAGGTAAAAAGATTTACGATAAGCGTGAAGCGATTACTAAAAAGACACAGGAAAGAGATATCGCAAGAATTATGAAACGTTAGGGGTGTATAAAGAAAGAGGTTTAGCGGATGTTTAACAGGGAAATGATTTTAAAGAGTTTGAATACAGAAAATTACTATATTGACAGGCATTCGCTTGATTTATTCTTAGAAGACTGGAAGATTGAATCAATCTATGAGGATGAAGACGGGCTTGAATTTTATGACGACTTAGCTCTGGAAAAGATTAAAAAAGGTATTTCACTCAAGGCGCAGGGATACAGCGACGAGCAAATTATAACAAAACTCGGAAGAATGGAAGCAAAGGTCGAAAAATATGAAGAGCCGCCGCAACCGGTTCAGCCGATTATGGTAAGCGAGCTTTTGAATAATAACGAGTCTCAAGATACAGAAGCTTCTACAGAGGTTGCTATAAAAGAAGAAACACAGCCGGAAGTTATACCACAGGGGAAAAGCTTTACTCTGGATGTTTCATCTCAAACACTCCAGATGCTTGCAGAAGCTGTTGCAAAAAAAATCAGCGATGATATTAAGAATTCTGATATGGTAAATAAACTTGTAGAAGCCGGCGGGTACAAAAGGGATAACGAAATCCTCGCAAAACAGGTTAAGGAGCTTCTGGAACATAATAAAGAATTAACCCAAAGAATTGAGCAGCTCGAAAGCCACCCGTCCCAAAGTTTTTGGGCTAAAATCTGGGGGAAAAGATAATCATTGGATTATGAATTATTTTTAAGAGAGCTTGATTTGAGGCTTGAAACTTATTTTAAGATTCATAAAGATTTTATCTGCTGTAAAGATGGTTGCTCGTTCTGCTGCGAAAAGGGAGACTATCCCTTATCAGAAATTGAGCTTAAATATATGATGAATGGATACATCGCGCTTGAAAACCAAATAAAAACAAGCGTCAAAAAAAATATTAAAAATATGGAACAAGGAGGGATCTGTCCCTTTCTTATTAATAAAAGATGCTCGATTTACCCCTATCGTCCGATTATATGCAGAGTTCACGGACTTGCATATTTGTGCGGAGAGAAAACCGTAAAAGTTCCGTATTGTGTTAATGAAAACAAAAACTATGCCGGTGTTTACCGGAATGGTGAAATTAATATTAATCCGATAAAAGAAAATCTTGATACTCCACAGATTTTAAAGGATTTTGATTTTGGAGAAATAAGAAATCTATATAACTGGCTAAACCATTCTCCAGGCTTCTCGCGGACAGACAGCTGAACATATACCGCAGCCGATACACTTATCATCAATAGATTTATATGTTTTATCTTCTTTTACAATAGCCCTCTGCGGACAGTTAGAAAGACACAAATCACAGGCAACGCATTGCTTTTCGTCCCAATATGGTTTTCTTAATCTGCCATCTCCGGTTTGAGCAAGTTCATAAACTTCACCGTTATCTTCAACCAAATCTCCAAATAAACCTTCCGAAAACCACTCGGTTTCTTTGAATTCTTTTACGGAGATTTTCTTTTCTTTTAATTCCTTAGGAAGCGGAACAATTTTCGCCCAGTTTGAAAAATCTAATAACTCATCTTTTAATTCGACTCTTCCCACCTTTTCTAAAAAAGGTTCCATGCCTGATTTCAAAAAGTCTTTATCAAATTTATCAAGCTTAACTTTTTCAACACAGTTTGCCAAACCTTCTACAGGCCCTCTAACGTAAACAGTTCCGCCCACCATTCCTACACAGGAGCGGTTTCCGAGAACGGACGGAATATCCTCGCAATCATACCCGCAAATAACAGCAATCCCGCCGCTCATAAATTCAAAACTGAATGAGCCGGCATTCTTAAGCACCCAAAATTCCGGCGGTTCAAACCTTGGATCATGCTTCATTAAAGCACCTGAGCGAGTTCCTACACGCCCGCCTATATAAATTTTTCCACCTGCAGAACAGTGAGCAGAAGTATCTCCGCCATCACCTTTCACGATAATTTCTGCACCAGAATTCAGCCACCCTACATCAGCCGGGGCAGAACCTTCTACTACGATAGTAGTCCCGTTCATTGCCATAGCTCCAACTCTCTGTCCGGGATTTGTGATTGTAAATTTTAAAGCTTTCCCTTCTTTTGACCAGCAGGAGCCGCCAATATCATGCTGTCCGCAGGCTTCTATCTCAAAATCCGTTACTCCCTCCTCAAGCTTCCTGTTAATAGTCTGAAGAAGCTCTTGAGTAGACATTCTTATATTATTTTTTAAAGTTTTAATTTTACAAACAGTCATAACTTTTCCCCAGAATCTCTGGTTCAATTATACCAAAGTGAGAGATACAATTCAATTATTTAAATATCAGCCAAAGTTTTTGATGCGATAAATCAATTCTAACAAGTTGAGAAACTAAATAATATGTGCTAGTATTAGTCTATGGAAATTATTGATTTAACATCATTTGAAAAAGCACTTGCAAGCTTATTTGAGGTGATTAAAATCTATAACTGCGATAAAACAGATTTGATTACCCGTGATTCTATGATTCAAAGATTTGAGTATACTTATTCAATATCATTGAAAATGATTAAACGTTATTTAGCTACTGGTGCATTTGTATTTGAAAACATTGACGGTATGACATTTAATGAAATGATAAGACAGGCTAATAAGATGGGGATTTTGCGCTCCAATCTCGAAAAATGGGATATTTACAGGCAAAAAAGGAATTTAACCTCACATACATATGATGAAAAAGTAGCCCAAGATGTTGTATCAATAATTGAAGATTTTGCTCTTGAAGCAAAATACCTGTTGGAAAAATTAAAAGAGAAACTCGGATGAAATTCGGACTTGATAAACGGCACTTAGACTTTATTCTGCAGGTTTTAAAGGAAAATATTCCTCAAAAAGACGCAAAATTTTATATCTTTGGCTCACGCGCTAAAGAAATTTACAAAGAATACTCTGATGTTGATATTGCGGTAAAACTACCTGATGAGAAACTTTCCGCAGATACTCTCGGTAAGATTTTGATGGAATTCAGCGATTCTACTTTACCTTACGAAGTAGATGTTATTGATTTGAATGCAATTGACGAAAAGTTCAAAGATTTAATTATAGATTCATTGGTAGAATTGTTTTAATAAATGCTCAATATAGAATGTCCTTTAGCATCCATATTGAATATCCAGCCTGTTAGAAATGTGTTTATCAACAGTAATTAGCGCATCTGAGCGTCCGATGGGAAGAGTTGAACAGCCAATTGGCGCCATTAGTTTTTTAAGTTCTATATCTGTTGCAAGTATATAATTTACAAGGTTTTGCGCTACTTTATCTACATCAAGGCGTTTAACAAGATTATCGTTTTGAGCGGCGATTCCTGCCGGACAAAGACCGGTATTACATGCATTACATTTTCCGGTATCACTTCCAACGCAGCCTGCAATTTCCATAAGCATTCTTCCTGTAAATACCCCGTTTGCGCCGAGACAGATTAGTTTAAACGCGTCAGCCGCAAAGCTTCCGCTCTGACCTAAGCCGCCGCCTGCAAATAACGGGATTTCCCCCTGTCTTCCTTGATGGACAGCAGCAAGGTAACAATCTCTTAACTTTGAGGTAATCGGGTGACCGGTATGATTAAGAGAAATTTCATGAGCGGCTCCGGTCCCCGCTGCAAGCCCGTCCAGGAAAAATCCGCCTACAATATTATATGGATCACGCAAAAGGTTATTATACACAGAAACGCTCGTAACAGAAGCCGCAACCTTTATTGCAACCGGAACGCGGAAATTAAATGCCGCATTCATAGAAAGAAACATCTTCTGAACGCTCTCTTCAATCGAATATAACCCTTGATGTGTCGGAGGAGAAAGCAGGTCGGCCTTTGGAACCCCTCTTATTTCCTGCACATATCTTGCAACTTTGCTTGCAAGCAAAAGTCCCCCGTCACCGGGTTTCGCGCCCTGTCCGATTTTTATCAAAATACCAGCCGGATCCTCTGTCATATCAGGCATTGCTTTAATTATCCTATTCCAGCCAAAATGGCCTGATGCTATCTGTAAAATCATATACTTTACATAGCGTGATTTTAAGAGTTTAGTCGGAATTCCGCCTTCTCCTGTACACATACGGATAGGAATTCCCATAACTTCATTCAGGTAAGCAGTTGCAATGGCCATCGCTTCCCACATTCGCCATGATACCGCACCAATCGACATATCCCCGAAAATAACAGGATAAATCCACCTGTTTGGAGGAAGCTGGGTTGTTTCAATAATGTTCCCGTCCTTAACATCAAAATTTAACTTATCCGCCTTTAAAACTCTTCCAAAAGGAGTTTTAAGCTCAAACGTATGCCTCTGTGCGTCCAAGGAGGGATCTGTCATTTGAGAAATTCTGCCGATTTTGATTTTATCAAGCGTACGCCCTTCTGTATTAAGATTTGAACGTCCGCCTTTTTTGAAAGAATCCGCTTTTACAGCGCGATATACAACAGAATATCTGTCATCATTATTTCTTACAGCTTTAATTGCGCCATTAGGACAGACATTTGCACACATTCCGCACCCGCGGCAATAGTTATCAAGCGAAAGATTTTGCTTGATTACAAGAACGCGCTCTGCTTTTCCCTTATTTGTTATAGAGTTAGATTTTCTAAGCTCCACCGCCGGCCTTATTGCATTAAAAGAGCAGGCTGCTACACATTTCCCGCACTGGATACACTTAGATTCATCATATTCTATAATCCAAGGCAAATCATTTTTATGAATTTCATTTATTTTTACTGCTGCCATCTTTCTATTGTCAAATCGTCCTTTACAACTACTGTCTCGTGCTCATTTGGATAAATATCTTTTGTTATATCTCTATCCGGCATCAAATCATTTATTCCGGCTACTTCCGATGTCATAATTACCGTATCATCATCTTTTCCTATAACAACAGGGCGCAATTTTTTAGAATCACATACACAAAGCAATTCCTTATCCGGAGTTACCGCCAAAAATGTATTAGGACCGTTTATCTCCAAATTAGCCAGAGAAGCCTTTATTCTCAATAAAATTTCGCTATCTTCCCTTTGAATAATTTCATCGTAGGAAAGCGGTGTAACCGTATGTTTAAAATACTTTAAAGGCCACTTAAGGATTTTATTTATGTAATGAAGAGTGTATAAAATACACTGCGAATCGGATTCAAAACCCATATATCCTTTATAGAGACTTTCCTGATATTCTCTATTCTTTTCATAAAAAGTATTTTCACCATTAACCAGCCCTGTATAACCTTCCAGAAAGAACGGGTGCGCCGCATATCTTACGATATCGTAATTAGTATTTTGTCTGCATTGGGCTGTTATAATACTTGCAGTTAAGTCCTTGTTACCTTCCCACAGATTAAAATACGTTCCGATATCTCTCGGGCTTCCGATTTCTTTGAGTGTCAGAGTATCAGGCCAAAAGGAATAGATAAATCCTGAATTAGTCTCCTCTAAGGTTTTACGGAGTCTGATTGCCGTATCAATAAGCAGCTCTTCTTTTTCCTCCTTTGTTGCGTGCTTATAGCTTTTTGGGTATTGCAAAGCCTCAAACATATAATTAGGCATCGCCTCAATCTTTAATCCTTTTTTATTGTTAATATCAGGAGACCATTGCATAACTCTGGAGAATCCAGTTTCCCTCAGAATATCTTCCGCAAGCCTTGTCCCTTCAACAGTCGCCGCCATTGAAAGAAGCGGTAAATCTTTATAATTCTCAAAAAGCCCGCCCATATCCTGCATTACAAAAGCAAAGCCGGAATCATCATGCCCTTCCTGCTGACTCCTCATGAGTTTTAATGCTATTGACGGGTGTAACTTCCGTCTGGATTTTATTGCCCCAATTCTGCACATAACTATTTGATTGTACTTTTTTTATAATTATGAGTCAAGGTTTTGTTAAAAGTTGTTATATGATAATTTATATGATACTATATAATAGTAAAAGAAGAGGTAATAAGAAGTATGCAGCATAATATTTTAAGAGATTCAAATATTACAAAAATTTATTTAATTTATATACATAACGGTGCTAGAAAAAAAGAAACAGTTACACTACGTTTTATGGATAACAAAGAGTGTTACTTCGCAGCACCCACTCCTGTTAAGTTTGATAAACCTAAAAAGAAAATCCCTGCCGAATTAAATGTATTCACTTCAGACGGTGTATATAAAACAAAAATTACTCTTATCGATACAAATATGTCTTTAAGAGAAGTTTTATATGAAGTAAGTATTCCGAAAAATTGGGATTTTATTCAGCTTAGAAATAGTTCAAGAAAACTTGTAAAACTTCCTGTCAGTATTAAATTTAATGATGGCTATACTATTAATACAACAACATATGATTTATCACTCGGGGGTATTTCATATTATACTAAGGATTCTTTATCAAGTATTTATAAAAAAATCTCAGGAATTCTCACATTAGAGCTCCCTAAAGAGACTCTGATAAATTTTCCAGATGGAAAAATGACTGTCGAGACAAAATTTGTACGTGAAAAATCCGGAGATGAAGAACATTTTGGAGAACAGCTTGTTATTTTTAAATTTATCGGCGTAACCCCTGATGACGAAATGGTTTTAAAAAACTTCTTAATAAAATTAGATTAAAAGAATTTGACTTTGGTAAAATTTGGACTAATAATATTATATACAAGAAGGTATTGAGATGAAATTAATAAACAGACTCAAAATTTTTGAACAAAAATACGTTTTTTTAAGATGGGCAACCGGAGCTGAATACGGAAAGATTACGTATGTTGGTGAAGACTATGTTGAGTTTAATATTATTGATGTAGATACTATGGAGTATAGAGAAACTACAATTATCAATTCAGCTCTTATACTTGAAGCAATTTTCGGCGGCCCGGATATTGCAAGGATTGTAGCTGAAATATCTTCCATGTTACCAGATATGTAATTTTATAATATAATAATTTTAATGGTTACCAAATCTATAACAGCCGCAACTGTCGGCATAAATTCCTGCAAAATTGATGTAGAAGTGGATGTTACAAATTCCCTGCCGGGTATGAGTATAGTAGGCCTGCCGGATAGTGCCGTAAGTGAAGCTAGAGAGAGGGTACGTTCTGCAATAAAAAATTCAGGCTATACTTTTCCAACAGGTAAAGTTATTGTTAATCTGGCACCGGCTGATATTAGAAAAGAAGGTACTAACTTTGATCTCCCAATTGCAATCTGTATACTAAAAGCAGAAGGAATTGCAATTCCGGATGATACAAATACTGCATTTATAGGTGAATTATCACTTGACGGTTCTTTAAGAAGAATCAACGGCGTAATATCATTAGTAAGCGGTCTGAAGGATTGCGGTATAACAACAGTATTTGTACCATACGAAAACGCAAAAGAAGCTGCACTGATACAGGGAATAAAAATTTACGGCGCAAAACATTTATGTGATATTGTATTACACTATACAGAAAATCCCCTGAAAGAAACTACTATTGATATTAGCAAATATATTACCGAACATTCTGAAGAGGATTTTGTATTTGATTTTAAAGATGTAAAAGGTCAGAATAAAGCAAAAAAAGCATTAGAAATAGCAGCTGCGGGAGGTCACAATCTTCTTATGACGGGCTCTCCAGGCTCTGGTAAAACTATGATGGCAAAATGCCTGCCTTCTATTTTACCTCCGCTTGAACTTCAGGAAGCATTAGAACTTACTAAAATATATAGTATTTGCGGTCTCTTAAATCCGGAAGAACCATTAATGATAAAACGTCCTTACAGAGCTGTTCACCATACAGCATCGCCAAACGGGATTATAGGCGGAGGAACAAATCCTAAGCCGGGAGAAATTACACTCGCACACAGGGGAGTTTTATTTTTAGATGAAATGGCAGAATTTCCAAGACAGGTTTTAGAGGTCTTAAGACAGCCGCTGGAAGATGGAGAAATTGTTATTTCCAGAACCAGAAATTCTATTAAATATCCGGCTAAATTTATGTTAATAGGCGCTATGAATCCTTGCCCGTGCGGATTTCTAGGAGACAGGGAAAAAGAATGCACCTGTTCAGATTATCAAATCCAAAAATACCGCACAAGACTGTCAGGACCGCTTCTGGATAGAATTGATTTAATCGTAAATGTCCCGAGACTTACAAGTGAAGAGCTTATCAATACAAAAATAGAAGCCGAGCCTTCTTCTAAAATCAGAGAACGCGTTATCATGGCTAGAAAAACTCAAGCAAAACGATATAAGGAGGAAGGTATTCTCACTAATTCAGAACTAAATCCCAAACAGATAAAAAAATATTGTTTTCTTGATAAAGAATCTACAGATTTTATGAGACAAGCTTCTCAAAAATATGCACTATCAGGAAGAAAATTTAACAGAATATTAAAAATCTCAAGAACAATTGCGGATTTAGAAGAGAAAAACAATATTGAATTAAAACATCTTATGAGCGCACTTCAATATAAAGTTGATATGAATTAAAAACTTTGATATAATCTTAAAGTAAAAAAGAGAGAGGGGTTTATAATGATAAATAAAAAAGGATTTACTCTTGCAGAAGTACTGATAACTATAGGCATAATAGGAGTTATTGCAGCAGTTACCCTGCCAGCTTTAAATACTAATTTAGTCAAAAGTCAGCTTGAAGTACAGACAAGAAAATTTTATACACAGTTCACCAAGGCACTGGATTTATATAAACTTGATAACGAAACAGACTCTATCACAGGCATGGATTTTGATGCCAATGATTTTGTAAGAAAATATTTTAAAGTAGCAAGTCAATGTACAGAATTAGAACAATGTTATGCAAAACAATATCAAACCCAAGCAAAAAAGACTAGCTTTGCAACCCCATACTGGTTTAATAAAGATTATACATATGTACTAGATGACGGTACTGTTTTTACGATAGAAACTCCAAGTGATGATTACCCTGGTGCTGTATATTTTGACGTCAATGGCAAAAAGGGTCCTAATAAAATTGGCTATGATTTATGGAGTGCTTCTATATTTTATGATGGCAGTGTTGATGAAAGTAGCGTTACTCCAGAAATTAGAAAAAACTATCCTGGAGACAAACTTGAAGACATCGTTGAATCACGTTTTGAAAGCTGTAAAAATGGGAATGAGTATGGGGGCTGCTTTGGGCACTTCAAACGTAATAACTTTAAATTTGATTACTAATCGTGGAAAAGAGAAGGTTTGTTTATAATTATTCATTAATATTAAAGAATTTAGTACAGTATTTACCCTCAAGGGGAATAATGATACTAAATTCTTTTTTTATCACACCTTTATTAACGCATATACTTGATACCAAAGAAGTTAGTATTTATTTAACAGCACTTCAAATATTGAATCTTATATGTACATTATCATTTGATTGGATTGCAAAGGCTGTATTAAGATTTTATGAAAAATATGACTTACAAGACAAGCAGAGTCTTTTTTTATCCACAATATTCTGGCTGTCAACGATCGTTTATTCTATAGTTTTAGTGCTATACTTCTTTACAAAAGATTTATTAACATCAAAACTCGCATTAAGCCAATTTATATTTGCTCATACAATACTGCTTGCAATCCCTTGCGGTATAAGGCAGGCGTTATACCAGATTTTACGAGCAAAAAACCGTTATATGCTTTATACTGGGAGTATTATTCTCTATCAGCTTCTGTTTATTGCAGGTTTTCTTGCTATTGTCAATATTATACCAAATGCATCTTCATTAATACTTTCTATGATTCTTGCTATCATAATAATTGATATATATATATATTACTCATTGCACTTGCAAAATCAAATAAAACCTATTATAGATAAAGATATTTTAACAGAATCCTTAAAATATGCTCTGCCTCTTGTTATCACAAGTCTATGTTACTGGGCACTTTTTCATACACCAAAACTTATTTTCCAAAGCCACGGTCAATACCTTAATACTGCAGTATACGGTATTTCCTGGGCACTTGCAACCAATGCGCTAAATCCGGTCGCAAGCTTATTCATGTTTGTTAACTTTCCTGTTATTATCAAAAACTTTGAGCATAAAAGAAGCATAAAACCGTATGTGACAAGTGTAATTCAAATATATTCATTTATCTTGTTACCGTTTCTGTGCGGGATTTGTTTTTTCGCCAGTGACATTGTAAAGATAATGCTTCCTCCGCAATACAGTTCAGCAGCAATATTCTTACCAATATTCGCAATAATGATTTTCTCTCATGAAATGATGAAAATATTGAATATAAAATATCACCTCAAAAATAACACTTATATAGAAACTATTTTGGGATGTATAATAGTGTCTATATTTTTCATTATAAGTAGCCGTATATTAATTTATTCCCCTGTATTAGGAGCCTGGATAATGCTCATAACAGAATTCGTACTTATTATAACTAATATTATTATTAAATTTAAAAGTCCAAATTATATTGATTATACAAAAGTTTTCAAAACAATGAGTTTTCTTATTTTAATAAATATTTTCTGCTATTTAATATCCAATATTGCATTCCAAGCCGCCAATAACTTGGTTTGTATAATTAAGCTAATAGCATATTTCCTTATGGCATATACAATACAGTATATATTAAGAAAAAAAGTATTACTTTAAAAACAGCAGACAAATTTTCTTTTCATCACAAAGTTCTTTCTATCATCAATCAATCGTTTTTGAAAACGCTTATAATATTCATTTTGACTAACAGAAGGATCATATCTTGCAAAAATATCATAACGCATTTTCATATCAGGAATATCAGTGTCTTTTATAAGTTTATAATTAACATCAATCAAATCATTTTCTTTTGCAAATTTTTTAAAATCTTTTATATTTCGCGTAAAATTATCCTCTACAATACCTAATGTATCATTATTTAACCAATACAGTGAAACCTTATGGAAACCTGAATCTATATAAATGTTATTAAATATTCCTAGATATTTTTCAATTTTCTCAGGCTCCTTTACTAACTTGAAAACAGCCTTTGAAGCCTGCTCATTCACATCTGCATACTTAACCAGAGTCTGTTCCCTGTAGGATTTCAAATCTTTAATATTCTTTATATCAAACATCTTAGAGAGTTCCTGCTCCTGATATTCTTTCATCTTCACAACAGTTTTAGTATCAATATTAGCGCTATGTTCCATTGATTCAACCGAAAGCTCCAATGTTTTATACATAATATCGAGTTTTCCGGAGTGCAGCAATTCAAAAAATAAAGATGGATACTCCATAATATTCAACAAATTGCCGCATATATTGGTATACTCATTAATAAGTTTTATATCACTATTATTCAAGTTTACCTCAACAAAATCCGAGATTTCCTCATAAAGCTCTTCAGAAATTGCAGGATAAACCATATCTGCAGTTTGCATTAAGCGCTTAAAAAGTTTTACCGGCCTATCCTCCATAACAATTATGTTATTAATCTCCTGCAAATGTCTTTTATATGAAAGCATTCTGTAGTATAAATACTCCTCATCATTATTGATATAAGGAACTGATTTCAAAAAAGCCGACGATTTATTATGAAGAAAAACAGTTGATGCAAAAAATCTCCTGGAAAGCTGTAATCTGCTTCCAAGAAAAGATTCCGGAACAATTTCGACTAATTCCTTCTTACCATTGTGAACAATTGTCACATAATACTCAGGAATTATTGAAATTTCTCTCATATATAAAGGCATCACAGGATTATAGCGCACCAAATCACTATAGACAACTATCGGCTTTCTGTTTTCCATTAAAATTTCATGAGATTTCATGATATATGGAACATCAACCTTAATACTTTCTTTTGTATCTTCCAGACTTTTCTGCGTATATCTCACATAATTATTTGGAAGCAGCGCAGTTGCCAGTGAGCCTGCTATATTTTCAATACTCTCTTCACGCTGCTTTGATAAAAAACCCATTAGCCCAAATGGAGTAAATGTTGTATAAATATTTGTTCTCTGTCCTATATTAAAATAAAAGTTTAAAGTAGTTTCAAAAGAATTCATTTTATCAACAATATTTGCAGCTATTTCTCCGGAATTTTTTCCGTCATAATTATATTCACCAAGATGAACCCCAACTGCATAGTCTAAATCATTCGGTATGCTGTTATTCTTTATAAACCCTGAACCATAGACATTAAAGTAAAGATAGTCAAACTTAACCCCTTCCCTGGCAGATGAAAATTGCGCATATTTAAAACCTTTGTCGAGTTCTTTTATTGTCCTGCTTATATAGGCAAAAGATTTGGTATTAGTATAAGGGTTTAGATATATATAAGTTAAGAATTTTTTATTTAATATAAAACCAAACATCACTGCTATACATATAGTAATCAGTAGAACAATCCGTTTTTTCATATCCAAGCCCTCGTATTATTAACTATTGTAAACTTTAATTAAATTTAGTCAAATAAGTGTTCACAAACTCGTTTTGAATGTGTATGATATTTATATGATAAGTTTAGAGGATTTATATTCGGAAGTACCGCCTACGAAGTTACGTAATATTGATGAAAAGTTTCGTCCGGCGCAGACTTCTCCGTTTTGGTTGTGGGTAGCAGATAGATTTTTCTATGGAATGCTGGAAAACAGATTTTACGCATTCCGATATAAAGGTGCTCAAAATTTTTATAAAAAAGATCCGGAAACACCTGTTATACTTTTTGCACCTCACAGCAACTGGTGGGATGGTATTGTTGGATATAATATCTGCAACAGAATTTTTAAAAAAGAAATTCGTCTAATGGTAGAAGAATTAAATAGATTTCCATTACTAAGACGCGGAGGGGCTTTTAATGTTAACAAAAAATCCGCCCAGGCTTCTATGGAAGCATTAAAGTACTCTGTAGAAATATTAGGCGATACAAATAATATATTATACTTATTCCCCCAAGGCATAATTAAACCGCCAAACCACAGACCTATTGAATTTCAGACCGGTCTTACATATATTGCAGAAAAAGCGGCAAAAAAATACGGAAAAGTCGCACTAATGCCGATTGCTGTAAATTATATGTTTTTACGCGATAACAGGCCGGAAGTTCTTGTTGAAATGGGAGAACTTATAGAACTTGATAATGACAAGCCAAATCGAAAAGAATATTCAGAATTCCTCGCAAAAACATTAGAAGCACTTTGTGATAAACAATTTTATGATATAAGCCAGGGAAACTTTAAAGGCTATGATACTTTATTCCAGAGAAGGCTAAAGTGGTACAGAAGGATTGAACAAAGACTGAAAAAAATTGAAGTCAAAGGTTCTGGAGTATAGATTTCAGATAGTATAATCAATACCGTGATTATAAAAAAGTTTATTAAAAAACGGACGGCTCTTTATTATCCCGTCATAAGTTAAAACCATATCCATGCCGTATTGAAAAGGGTGTGATTTATATTCTTGTCTACCCAAATGCTCAACATTTTTTATATATTCTTTTACTATCTTGTTTGCCGGTATGCACAAATGCCTTTGAGTAGCTGAATCTGTTGCTGATTTGATTTTTTGTAATAACATTGATGCCTGTTCTGCTGATTGACTAAGCTCTTTAGAAGTATCGTCTTTTATTGTCTGCAAAGCACGATCTCTTTCTGAAAACCATGTTATATTGGGTTCAAACTTATACTTGGAATGAAAATATACGGCAGTAGCTTTAGAAAAAATTTTAAATATCTTCTTATTATTTTCTAGCATATCAATGATACTTGCCAGCCTGATTATTTCACCAAACCGAAAATTTTTACTGCCATTATTCCTGAACTCCTTACCAACTGATATACTCAGACCTGTCATATCAGCAGTATACTGACTCAAACACAGCTCTTCGCTTCCAAGTAATTTGTCCTGTTTATTTTTAAGCTCTATTAATAATCGCTTAAATCCGCGGTTATATTCCATTCTGCTATCCAGCTTAAGCCGCCCTAGAATAGGATTATCAACTGCAAAAGAACAAAGTTTTCTATTATCAATAGGACTTATTGTTATGTTAGGTTTGATAAGCATAATGGAATAAACCCCGTAAAAATTATTTTTGCGCTCTTAATCTTTCAATAATATTATTAATCGGCTCTTCCCACGAAATATGGTCAATCTGCTTAAAAATTTCAACACTGTTGTACCAAGGAGTAGTTTTAGTATCCCTGAACCATCTCCAATCCGATGCATAAGGTAAAAGCAGATATGTTTTCACCCCCAAAGCTCCTGCAAGATGCGCTACCGATGTATCCACACTAACTAAAACATCCATTGCTTTTAATGCTTTAGCCGTATCAGAGAAGTCTTTAAAATCTTTACCCAGATTAATCATCTGCGGGTATTTTTCGCATCCGCCTAATGTGTCACCGACTTGAAAAGAATACACCTGAATATTAGATAAATTTAAAAGCGGCTCAAAACACATTATATGAATTGTCCTGTTTATCATGGTTCTAATACCTGCATTTCCGGCTTCCCAGCATAAACCCACCTTCAACTTATCATTCTCAATTAGAGCTTTTTCAGATTTTAAATAGCCATCGCTAAATGGAATATGCTCAAAATCCATACCTAAAACATACGCTAAATCCGTAACTCTTATTGATTGTATATCAGGATTAATTTCATCATAATCAATAAATTCTATATCAGGGTAATTTTCACTAAAGATGCCTTTTAGTGTCTTTGGTGCTGCAACTTGAATTCTTTTTGCCGGAATAAAAGGTATGTATCTTATAAATTGTATATGATCTCCAAATCCCTGATCACACATTACAACAACTTCATCCTCAATCTTATCACCAACATTCCAGGGATTGTTGGTTTTATCATTAAGAAACGATTTATCCCGCTTAAAAAATAAATCATATCCCTCTTTAAATTTCTTCTGTGTAAGATAACACATTCCAAGTGAAGTCATCGTGTCAACATCATTAGGAAACTTCTCAAGCATTTTTTTGTAATACTTTTCAGCATCATCAAATTCACCGAGCTTCATACAACTTACTGCAATATTATAATCAGCATCCGGATTCCCTAGTTCAGAAGCAGCTTTATAACACTCTCTGGCTTGCCTGTCATCACTAAAAATCAACTCCTTTAAAAAGCCAAGCTGAAACCATAGAACAGATATATCCGGATTCTTCTTTATTGCCTCCGCGCAAAGTTTATGCGCCTCAAGCAATTCTCCTGATTGTGTCATTGCCTTAACTTTATTCGAAACAGCACGATAATCGTCAGGATAAAGATTATACATTTTTTCTGCAAACTCAACAGCCTTTTTATAACATTTCATCTCAAACAAACTTAAAATTAATTTGTTATATATATCAGGGTTCTCTCCAAATTCGAGCGACTTTTCTAAATACACAGCCGCCTTTTCGTAATCCCTGCGTTCAAACTCCGCAAAACCCAGTGCTGATACCGTACCCAATGTTTCTTTTATAGAACAAGCTTTTTTTAGAATTTCAACAGCCTTATCAAAATTTCCTATATTAACATAAAACAGTCCAATAATTGAAAGCAAATCAGCATTGTCAGGATTATTCTCCAATAATACGTCATAAATTTTCTTTGCCTCATCTATTCTATTTGCCTGAGTAAAAGCAATAGCTTTTTTTATAAGTGTTATATCCATCATAAGCCTAAATTGTTAAGAAAGCCGACAACAAGCCCCTGCAATATTTGAAGTAAAATTATTGCAACAATCGGCGATATATCAAGCATACCAATAGGAGGAATAATTCCCCTAAAAATATTTAAAAACGGATCTGTAACAGAGCGAATCCCTGCAAAAGGCTGACTCATCCAGTCAATAGAAGGTATCCAGCTTAAAAAGATTCTTATAATGATAAGTAAATAATAAAAATAAAATAATGTACTAACCGCTCTTGATAACATCATCTCTCCTTATAACTGAGAATGACGTCTTGTATTTGCACATTCACAGTTATTATTTTCTGCAGGTATTTTTTCTATCATAGTAAATAAAAGTTTTTTCAAATTATCAAGATTATTATTAAACACCTGTATAACTTCGTGATGTGAAACAGGTGGAACATCACCAACCAAGCCTGCGTCATAATCAGTAATAAGTGAAATATTTAGAGGACACATATCCATTTCTTTAACAAGATACGCTTCTGGAAAAGCTGTCATATTTATAACTTCCCACCCTTGCGAAGTAAAGAATTTTGATTCAGCCTTTGTTGAAAATCTCGGGCCGTTTATTACAACAACAGTACCGGTTTCGTGAACTTTAATCCCTAACTCTTTTGCTGTATCGATTGCAAGTTTTCTTAACTCCGGACAATAAGTTTCAGCGGCAGACGGATGTGTAACTATAGGTCCTTCAAAGAAAGTTGTTTTTCGTCCGTCAGTCCAATCTACAAACTGATCGCATATAACAAAATTTCCCGGTTCAACATGTTTTTGCAGACTTCCTGCTGCACAGGGCGAAATTACACGTTTGCAGCCAACTTCTTTCATTGCCCATACATTTGCCCTGTAATTAATCAAATGCGGCAGTATCGTGTGGCTTCTACCATGACGAGGCATAAATGCCACATTATGAGACCCGACTTTACCGATAAATAAACTATCTGATGGCATGCCATAAGGCGTTTCAATTTTTACCTCTTTTATATCATCCAAGAATTTGTAAAACCCTGAACCGCCAAAAACACCTATATCTGCTAATTTTTCCATTTGATTAATTCCTTTCAACACAATTAAAACTTTATCATATATTTTACCATAAAAACAAAATTTTAAATAAAATTTTAAGTTAACAGATTATAGATTTTATGCATTAATAAAAAGTTTTTTCACCGCATTTTCTTCCGGCTGATTTTTAAAAAATCCCATAATAATATCGGGGAGACTTAATTTTGCAGAATAATGAGATGTACCCAGCTGTTCAAAGTTATTTACAGCAATGTCCTCTGGCAAAATATGTTCATAAGCAATATCTGGAGATATAACATCCGGGCTTAGACCTAAAATTTCATCATTATTTTCTGGTTTGTATTCCCCAAATTTCCATTTTATAATTTTGTTAACATCCCTGACCTTAATATTATCTACCTGTTGTTCCGGCAACTTGTTTAAGGGAATTCTTAAGACAACTAATTCTTTTCCATTTGCTATATAATCTAAAATAAGCCGTGCAAGATTCATATGATTGCCCTTTGTCCACTGTGCACAAAAATTCTTTAAATCAAAAGCAAAAATACCTTTTACCCTGCCATTAGTAAGTGTATCCGGCATTGCCTTAAGCAGTTTATCATTCTTTATTTTTGCCAAACGTTCTGTTGTTGTTATGTGGTACAAATTTTGGGGTAAATTGTTAATTTTCATATAAGATTATTCCTTTCTTTCCTTTTTATAAACTTCGTAAAAATATTTTTTGCCATTTAATTAAAAAATATTAACAAAAAATAACTAATCACTACCCGCATAAAATGTGTTTGTACTATAATATTCATGTGATTTTTATAAAAGAAAGGAAGAGATCATGAATATTTTAGACAAAATCATGAAACCAAAATCAATTGCGGTTATTGGTGCTTCAACAAAAGAACACACAATCGGTTCTGATATTATGAAGCGATTACAAGAATACAATTTTAACGGAAAAATTTATCCGGT
>CALUSZ010000045.1 GCA_944323495.1 Candidatus Gastranaerophilales bacterium | reverse complement strand
CAACACTTTGTCCTAATCCGTTTCCTGCAACTGATAAAACCGCACTTCCAGCACCAGCTGCTACATCTACAGCAGAACGAGTTGCCATTTTCCCTTTGCCGCCACCTTCATAACCGGTTTTATCTTGGGCTTGTGACTTACCATTATCATAAGCTGTTGAAAAATCATCATCCTCTATTTCATAGGCATTCTCATCATCACTTGCCGTAGCACGCCAATTTGATAACTCACCACTCCAGGTTTGAGTTATCTCGTTCATATCACTTGCGGATATGCCCATTGTGTTATTGCCGTAATTGTAATTATACCAACACTTGTAAGCGTATGCCTGTGAGCTTAATGCGTTGTCTAGGTTGTAAGATCCTTGAATTGCCATAATCCCTCCGGTTTTGAAGATATTAAGTTACATTAGATATAACTTAATATATATTTTGTTACATTTGTACTATTATTTACGGCATTTTTTTAGAAAACTTTAGGATTTAAGCAAAATTGTTACAAAAATTTACACAAAATCTAAAAATATTCCCATGTTTTAGTTATTAGCGTGGGAGTATAAGCTATAGCATACAATAATTGAATTGAGTCAATATTTAACACTTTGCCTTAAATACATTATATAAGTTGTTTTTTACCCAACCTGCTAAAATAGCTTAATATTAATATTTTATGACTAAAATTTATGCTTTATGTAACACAATGGGCATATCCGCAAGTGATATGAACGAGATAACTCAAACCTGGAGTGGTGAGTTATCAAATTGGCGTGCTACAGCAAGTAATGATGAGAATGCCTATGAAATTGAGGATGATGATTTTTCCAAAGCATATAACAGCGGGAAATCAACTGTACAGGATAAAACCTGTTATGATGGCGGTAAAGGCGGAATGGTCACAAGAGGTGTTGTTGATTCTGCTACTGCTGTTGTCGGAACGGCAGCTTCACTGGGTGTAAATATTCTTGGAAGTGGTGCCTCACAAGCTGTTGTAAATGGGTTGGGTAAAGCAACGGAAAAAGTCGCTACCAGCCTAGGAAGAAACTCCACAGGTTCCTCAAGGAGAGAGCGGTAATCCTACCTCAGGGGGCGGTGCAGGAACAAGAGGCTTAGGACTTGGAGCTGGTACGGGCGATAATAGTGGTACAGATGCAGGCTCCGGACTTGGGCTTGGAACAAATTCTGAAGGCAAGGACGATAAGGATAAAGATAAAAAAGATAGTAATACCTAAATCAAAATTTCTTTTTCATTTTTATAAGTTACATAACCTAGAGGTGAAGCAGGCGGTTTTCTTAAATATTTAGCTTTTGTATATATTACACCGACCTTAGAGGGTTGTTTGGCTGAAGAATATTCTCTTGCAAGCTTACAGCATTCATATATAACGCACTCTTCCGGTTCTTTTTCATTTATACGAAGCAGTACATGCGATCCGGCGCATTGCTTCGTATGGAACCAGTAATCGTCAGGTTTTGCCAGCTTTGATATTATATAATCATTTTGACGGTTATTTTTTCCAATATAAACTGTAAAACCATTTAGCTCAAGTTTGGTCGGCTCAGGTCTGTCTTGCTTTCTTGTTGAAACTTTGGACGGTTCTAACTCTATACCGATTTCTTCCAAATCTTCAAAGTTTGAAGCTTTATCTATGCTGTATAATAAATTTTCTAAGTACTCACGTTCTATATTCAAATTTTCCAGCATTGATTTAGATTTTTCTTGAGTAGTTTTGGATTTAGTATATAGTCTAAAATATTTTTGTGCATTTTCATTCAAACTTTTATTTTCATCCAATTCTATTTTTACGTTCACATTATGAATATAGTCAAAAACTACAATCTCTCGCTGATAATCGCATTTCTTATATAAATTAGCCGTTAAAAGTTCCCCATATAATTTATATTTTTCCGTATTATCCCGTTTTTTTAGAAGAGAGTTTATTTTTCCGATTGAGCCATTTACTTTCTTAAGCTTCTGGCTAACAATTGAAGAAAGTTTATTCTTCTTATCTCTTACGCTTATTTCCTCTTGTTTTTTTGAAAAATAATCATCAAGAATTTCGTTTATTGAAAAGTTTTGAGGATATTCAAGTGACTTATATAGACAGGGAATATTATCCTGTATAGCGTGTACGGGTGGATAAATATAGTTCAGCCCGCCTTGCAGTTCACGATAACGGCTTTTTTCTGCACCCACATTATGTGCACAACCTAGTATAATACTTGTTTCTTTATCATATAGAATAACATTTGAATGCCTGCCCATTAGTTCTATACACAGGCACAATGAGCGTTTTCTGGATAATTCATCTGTTATTTCAAAGAATAATTCTAAAATACGTTCATTTTCAACTACCCTTGCATCATCTATTTTTGAGCCTTCTAGATATTTCCGCAAAAGCATACAAAACATGGGAGGGTGTTTGGGAATCTCTATAGCACGTCTTTTTTCTCCGGCAGAAGTCATAAATGCCAGATGGTATATCTGCGGGTTTATATTGACATATAGTTTCCTGCTGGTGCCATTATTCCTTATAGAAAAGATAAAATCACGTCTTGTCGGCTGTTGTATTTTCTGAAGCCGCGCGCCAATTATAAAATCTATATTTTCTTCAAAAAAATCCCTAAGAGTAAGAAAATCTATATTTATCATTATCTTCCTCTATAATACCTATTACTGTAGCTGGATTGGTAGTTAGCATAGTTTGTATAGTTACTATACATTCTGTTTCTTGTTGCATAATTAGACTGAGCCTGCCAATAGGGCACTGGCTTATAATTAACCTGACGGTTGTAATTATTTCTGTAGGACTGGGCAGACATTGTTTTATATGCATATGGATTTATAGAATCCCCATACACTGCACTACCCAATATTAATAATAACAACACCGCATATTTTCTCATACAATTATTATAATACAATTTCCGCAAGATTGACACAATGCTTTGTTAGCAGTACCTTTACAAAAGGATGAATAAAAGGAAGCTTTGGGTATCTTTTTCATTAATTATGCTGGGATGTTTGTTTTACTTTTTTGCAAACTTCCAGAGAATTGCTATACCCGGAGCAATTTTTGATTTACTGCAGCATGAATTAAATATTAGTGCACCTTTTATAACAGCTTTCGGTGCTATTTTTATGTATATTTACGCATTTAATCAGCTTGTTATAGGTGTTATGGTTGAGAGATTCGGGGCACTTAGGGTTATTTTGACAGGGGCCGCTATCTTAGCGTTAGGTACACTGCTGTTTCCAATATCTTCTAATCTATGGCTTATGTATTTTGCAAGAGCTTTAGTCGGCTTGGGCGGAAGTATGTTTTACTTAAGCCTTATTAAAGAAATAAAAGCATGCGTTCCTGATAAAGATTTTGGAATCGCAATATCAATAATGCTGTTTATAGGTTATGCAGGAGGTATTGCTGCAAATGCGCCGTTTGTATTTGCGATGAAATATATATCCTGGAGAGAGATTTTAATCATTTTATCCGTAGTTACAGCGCTAGCAGCGTTGATTTTTTACATTTTAACAAAAATGGTTGAAGTTCCGCCGGTAAATAAAAATGTAAAAATGCGTCTGCTGCCTTTTAGGCTGGTACTCCATAAAAAACATAACCGCAATCTATTTAGTTTTGCCTGCTGTAATTTTGGGATTTCATATGCAATACAGGCTATTCTCGGAAAAAAATTCCTTGAAGATTTCTGTCTCATGCAAACAGCGGATTCTGCTTTGATTTTATCTATTATGGCTATAATTGCTGCGGTATTTAACATTGTCAACGCTTCAGTATGCAAAATGTGTCATAATCATAGAGTTATTTTTCTCAAAAATGCTTCTGTTATAACTTTTATCTGCCTTTTGTGTATTTGTACTTGTCTAATTTTTAATATAAGAACAAGATTTATAGCATTTCTGTTTTGTATACTTGCGGCAAATGCAAGTTTAACATCTATTCTTGTTCCTGTATTACATTTAACAAATAGAAAAATGGTATCAGGTACAGCTGTCAGTATTATGAATTTCTGTTTCTTTATGATGGTTGGAATTTTAGGAACATTGAGCGGTTTTCTGCTCAATTTGTTTGAGCCGGTAAAGACTGGAAATGTTATGGTTTATTCAAATCTTTCATACCTTGCAGTATTTGGAACATTCTTTTTACTAAGCGTCTTTGAAATGTATAAGGCGATGAAACTTTCGAATAAATATTAAGACCTGATTTTCTAAATCCTTTTTGGTTGAATTATTATATAGAACATAATCTGATTTTTGAATCTTATCATCTTGAGGTAATTGAGCCCTCATCCTTATTAAAGCTTCTTCTTTAGTAAAATTATTCCGTTCCATAAGCCGCTTGAGCCTTAAATCGTCATCACACGCTACTAACAAGACTTTGTCGAATAATTTATAGAAATCTGTTTCAAAGAGAAGCGGAACAGAAACAAAAACAGCTTCGTAATCCCGGCTGAAAATTTCCTTCAACATTTCCTTTATCTTGGGATGAATGTATTCTTCAAGCTCTTTTTTCTTTTTGGGGTTTCTAAAGACCTCTTCTCCGAGCTTCTTTCTGTCAACATTCCCCAAAATTTCATGTGCCATCTTGTCAGTATCGAATACTGGATAACCTTGGGAGATTAGAATTTTCTCAACTTCAGATTTTCCGGACGCTATATTACCCGTTATTGCTATTTTCAGCATATTCCCTCTTAATTTTTGCAATATAAGCTTTCAATTCCTTAACTTGCTTTGGTTTTATAGCCTTCACCTGTCCTTTTTTCAGGCCTTCTATAGTTAATGTTGCATGCTGAATACGTTTTAAGTGTTCAACCTCATACCCTAATTTTGCAAACATTTTACGAATTTGGCGGTTAATTCCCTGATAGAGAACAACCTGAATTAGTGAAGATTTCGGATTTATTTCGACAGGTAAAGTTTCTGCGTAAGCAATTTTCTTCTCTCCGCTATCCGTTTCAATCTCTATTCCGTTTAACATTTTTTCGGCATCATCCGGGGTAAATTTACCGTTTATTGTAACCATATAGACTTTCGGAACTTTTATTGAAGGATGGGTCATTTCATTAATAAAATCACCGTCATTAGTTAAGATAATTAGTCCTGTTGAGTCTTTATCAAGCCTTCCTACCGGTTTTAAATGATGAAGTTCTTTGGGGATTATATCATATATTGTTTTTCTGCCCTTCTCATCCTCGGATGTTGTGATATAACCGGGCGGCTTATAGAATT
>CALUSZ010000044.1 GCA_944323495.1 Candidatus Gastranaerophilales bacterium | reverse complement strand
GAAAATGAAGATGAAAAAGAAAAATTCAATCTGGTGTATTCATCAAATTACCTGTACAAATTTATGTACTTAGAAATGCCGAGCGATAAAGAATACATCCAAAGAAACAAAATAATTAACAAAACTTAATCGGTACTCCAGTTAATTTCAACCAAATCCTTTTGTTTGAGAAAATCATTACATTTCTTGAACGGATTGTTACATACACACATAAAAGCCTTTACACCGTATTTTAATTTATTTGAATAATTACCACAGTAATTTTTTGCACAACCAAGATTTGATGGGTGAGAAGTTCTAATTATATAAATATTTTTATTCTCAAGTTTATAATTATCATCTTTGTCATCTTTAAACTCATCTATCAAATTAGCTTTTTCTCCAAACAGCATTACCACAAGAGGCTCGTTATTTTTTTTATTGATAAGTTGTTTTATTATGTAATTAATAAAAGGAATCCAACTATCTAAATGTTCTTTTCTTAGCTTTTTTTGAATAGAGTCATTTTTACCTTTCTTTAATGTTAATGATGCGTTTAACAGTAAGACTCCTTGGCTACGCCATTTTTCCAAGCTTGTATTTAAATTATTAATTCCAAGTTCTTCTATTCTGCTAAAAATATTTTTCAAAGAATCACTTGCTGGTTCTTTGTTCCCAAAAGAAAAAGCCATACCATCAGCTCTACCATATTCTGGGTAAGGGTCTTGACCGATTATCAAAACTCTTACTTTTTGTGGTGTTAAGCCTTTAAAGGCATTGAATATATCGCTCTTTGCAGGAGACTCACATTCATTAATACATTTAAATATATTTGAGTTTTCTTTGAAAAAATCATTTATTTCTTTATCAGTAAGCCATTCCTTGCAATTTCCCCATATTTCTTTTAGAGCTTCCATAACTTCCTTTCTGCCGTTTAGAACTTTGAGGCGATATTTGAACATAATTAACACTTAATAAGAACATTTTACGCATAAAAAGCTGAAAACGCAAGTATTTTACACTCGGTAACTGGCTGTAAACAAAACTATTAATCACCTATTATTAAAGAAATGAGGGCAGTAATGGAAAATAACTTAGATATAAAAGGACTTTTAGGGAAACGGATTAAAGAATTACGGACTGAAAGAAAACTTACGCAAGAAAAACTTTCTGAAATGGTTGGATTTGGGCAAAGAACACTTAGCAAACTTGAAAGAGGAAAAACTTTTATTACAGCTGAACATCTTGCCAAGCTATTAACTGCTCTTGATATTGGAATTGAAGATTTGTTTAATTTCGGCTACCTGCAAGAAAAAGAAATCTTAAAAGAAGAATTAATCAACGCTATTCAGGATGAAAAGGTTGATATTGAAACTCTATACCGCATTTATAAGTCGTTGATATAAACCTTTCCGGTGACGTTCAAGATTATAATATTAGAATGCACTTGCTAAAATTTAGCAAGTGCATTTCGTTATAAGTTTATTCCGCTATAAATCAAGGAATTATACCCACTTTAAGGTTAAGCAGGAAACAGTTGCCATTTTAAAAGTTACCAACATAAAATCGTGGGAATTTATAGCCTAAATGCTTAACAAAAATTTACACTCTCGCCGCTGGAACTATTTCCTCCGCGAGCGGAAGTGTTTGTGTAGCAAGGGTGTTCGGGATTGTAATTCTTGAAACATCTGTTATCCTGAGAATGTAAAAATTAATTATAAGGAGAAATCAAATGAATAAAGAAATTGACGTCCCTTGCATGATAACGATAAATGAAGCAGCACAAATTGTCAAGCTCGCAAAATATCACATTCGGCAGTTAGTTCTGCAAGACAAAGTTAAGTATGTCAAGGCTGGGCGAAAATATTTGCTCAATCTCGACAGTCTAATTAATTATTTACAAAATGGAGATAAAAACGAAAGGAAGGAAAATAATGAAAAAAACATCAGACAAATTAGAGCGTAAGTACGGATTTATTTTAGCAGACTTCAAGAAAAGTGGTATAAATAAATCAACAATCTTAGATTATGTGAAAGAAGGTTATCTCTCTGAAACAGATGACTACTGGCAGTTAAACTACCCTGCTTTATACGCAAATTACAAAACAGATTACTATAACAGGCGGTTAAAAAATCCTGAATATGGTAAGGGTAAGTACATAAAACCAGCAGGCAAGCCGTCGCAAATTTTTAGACCTCTACATCTTTCGATTTCAATGTTAAAAGATCCGACAATGCCTATAATAATAACAGAGGGTGACAAAAAAGCGATTAAAGCAGTACAAGAAGGTTTCCCTTGTCTTTCGCTTGGCGGAGTATGGGGTTGGAAATGTAAAGCAGACACTATAGATTTAGAAGAAAATCCTGAATGGGAGTTAATTGCTGATATCATACCCGATTTAGTGCAGGCTGATTTCAAAGACAAGGAAGTAATACTATGCTATGACAATGATATGTACCATAATCTAAAAGTCCAACAGGCTCTATACTTACTAGCTGACTATCTTATAAGTGAAAAGGGGACTAAAGTAAAACTTATATTTCTGCCAAAAGGCAAAGCTAAAGGACTTGATGACTTTTTAGTTGCATACGGAGCAGATGCATTTCAAAAGTTACTTGATGAGGCAGAATTTATTACACTAGAGAAAATTCAAAAGAAGCTATCAGGTAAGAAAGAAATTGCAGAGTTTCCAGTAGAAGTATTCCCTGAACCTGTAAAAGATTTAATTCTAGAACTGCATAAGCGAATGGATGCACCTATAGAGTATATAGCTTGCACATTTCTTATAGTAGCAAGTATTCTTATGGATGGGCATTATGCCATTAATGTAAATCCTGGAACAAATTGGATTGAACATCCAATTTTATGGTTAGCTATAATCGGAGACCCTTCTCAAAAGAAAACCCCTTGTCTAAAAATAGGTAAAGAAATTCTTAATGAATATGACCAAATTTTACGGACAAATTATGAAACTGACATAAACGATTATAATCACAAAAAGGATTCATACAAACGACAGTTAGAAAAATACAAAAAAGCAATTAAAAACAATGAAAACCCTGGGGAATTACCTGTTGAGCCTGAAAAACCACAAAGACCTAGGTTAATGACTCAAGATATAACAAAAGAGTCTTTGGCTTATCTTATGAATATAAACAGCAAAATGCATTTAGGCTTAGCCATATTTGTTGATGAATTGGCATTCTTTTTAAAAAGCTGGAATCAATATAAGCGTGGTGGTAATGATATGGAATATTTCTTGGCTTCTTGGGCAAGAGAACGGCAAAACATTGTCCGCAAAAGTGATAAGTCAGATTACACATTTGACG
>CALUSZ010000043.1 GCA_944323495.1 Candidatus Gastranaerophilales bacterium | reverse complement strand
CAAATTTTGATTACTGTATGTTATTATCAACCGGCGCAGATGTGTGTTATAAGGGGCAAAAAATTATAGGCTCGGCCCAGTGCAGAAAACAGGGGTATATATTACAGCACGGTTCAATTCTCTTTGGTTATGATAAAGAATTATTAGAACATTTGTTTAATGAAAAAGTGCAGGGAATTGTGACTGTAAAAGAAATCCTTCCTGATATGACGAAAGAGGATTTTGTTTCGAAATTTGAGGATTATATAATTTCGCTGCCCATGACGTTATACAGTCTGTAATTTATTTAATGATTCCAAGAAGAAGTCTTCTGCAAGGCCGTGGTGCAATATAGCGTCTTTTGCCTCTTCTATACTATACCATCTGGCATAATCAACTTCATTATTTAAGATAACTTTTTCACTTTCTGCAACAGTTATAAAATTACATATCAGACTGTTTGATAGCGGGAAATACTGACTTGCATTAAATTTGAATTTTTGAATCTTCAACCCGACTTCTTCTCCGATTTCTCTTATGAGAGCGTCTTCCAGAGTTTCACCTTTACTTACATATCCTGCAACAAGTATGTTCCAGTCTTTTCCGTATTGTCTTATAAGGAGGATTTTAGATAAATCGTTGTTATAAATTACGGTGCTCACAGCAACACTAAATGTCGGAAATCTGTAGGCATCACAGGTCGGACAATACGGCACCAGCCCTTCGCTGATTCCGCAATTAAAACATTCTTTTGATATTAATTTTGTTCCGCATTCACTGCAATATTGCATTAATCATCTCCCAATATTATTTTACCGTAAAATCAAATGAATTTACAATTCTTAAAAATATAGCAAAAAAAAATATTTTTTAGTTATTTTATAAGTAAGATTAAGTTATGAAAGGAATTATTCAATGAAAATTATAAGTATATCGTCAGTACAACCTAATAAAACTAGTAATGCTCAGCATATAGGTATAAAACGTACAAATTTTAGGGCCTGTTTTGCTAAAAATGTTGATAGGAGTGCAAAATGGAGTTGGAATAAGTTAAGAATTTTAGAACGCTCAGATAGCGAGATGCGTGATATGGCCGAATATTTTCATAAAGAAAGTGATTGGGAGTTACAAAATATTGCAAAAGGAAATACTTGGTTTGTTGCGGATGAAAAAATTCAGAAAGCATATCAAAGGCTAAAAAGGGTGGTTGATGAAGTAAATTCTAAAAGAAAAAGGATTGAAGAACAACTTAGTTCTGGGGATTGTGATGGATTTACGAGAAGTATTATGCAAGATGAGTTAAGACGTTTAGATGAAAAGGCTGCTAATAGATATTTAATAGAAAAACTTTTTAAAAAGTAGGGATATATAATGCAGATTAGTAGTATATCAATAGATAATCAAGGCTATTCTAAGAGCTTCAGTGTTTCGCACCGAGCTCAAAATAATGAGAAAAAAGATAATAAGGCTGTTTATTATTCTCTTATTGGGTTGGGCGTAATAGCGGCCGGAGGAATAATGTATCATAGGCATAAGGCGGCAAAAGCCCCTAATCCTATTAAAGTTTGTACTTTTCAGGATTTAAATCAGTCATTATCTGCAAAAGAAAAGAAGCAACTGGAAGAAGAACTGCAAAAATTAAATTTAGGTACACAATTTAATAATCTGAAAGACACTCATCAATCAGATATTTTTAAAAGGTTCGTTGCTTTATTGAAAATTAATCCTTCCCGCCCTGTTGAGTTGCCGAAAATTATAACAACCAATGCAGAAGAGTCAAAAGCTTTGGCTATTGGTGAATTTTTTAAAGATAATTTTAAATTTAATACTAAAGATATTGAATATACGACTCCGAATGAGCTGTTATTAAATTTAAAAAACGTACCTCAGAATGATAAGAATACGTGTATAACTGTTAAAAATTCTAAAAAGCTGTTTGATGATTTAAAAGCAAGTAAGCAGTTTCAGGAGGATTTTATGGACTTACTGGGTAAAGACCAGAAGAAACGTATTATTATAATAAATAATGAGCCGAAAAGCTCTCCAATAAACGAGTATAATAAGATATTTTTGGAATATAACAATTAGCTTAAGCTATCCAGAAATGCAGAAATTGCATAAAGTCTTTTATTGTTACCTTTAAACTTCTCCAATTTTTCAACTACATCATCAAATATGATATTTGGTGGAAGGTCTTTGTCAAAAATAAATAATTCATAAGGTTCTATATCAAGGGCTTCAATCAATTTTTCAATGTTTGATAATGCCATAAAGTGTCTGCCTGTTTCAACATTTCCCAAGCCTCTTGTTGAAAGGCCAATTAACTCTGCGAGTTTTTCTTGGCTTAAGCCTCTGCATTTTCTGAGATACTTTATTCGTTGTCCTAATTGTTTCTTGATATCTGCCACTTTAAATCCTTTTATGATAATTATAGATTCCAATAATATAAATTTTAAGGAAATTAAACATGTGTTTAATTGTTTTCAAATGAAATATTTCCTATAATTAAGAAGTAAATTATGGGATTTGAAAAAACTCGCAGAATAGAGGAATGATGAAATTACAAATATTAACACCTAAGGAAAAACAAATTGTTATGTTATTATTGAAAAATTATAGTAATTCAAATATTGCTATAATTTTAAATTCGACTCCTAAAGCTATTTCAGTAAGGTTATGTCATATATATGTAAAATTTGGATTAAACAAACAGCCAAATCCAAGACAATTGCTAAAAGACAAAATAAACGAAATTCTAATATCTGAAAATCTGTAATTAAATCTAATGTGAGTCCAGCGTTATGATTGCGACATTTTCTATGTGATATGTATGAGGAAACATATCAAAAGGCTGGATATATTCTATCCTACATCCTTTTTCTTTCAAATATTTTAAGTCTCTTGCAAGAGTAGCCGGATTGCAGCTTACGTATATAATTTGTTTTTTAGTAAGTTTGTACGCATAATCAAGGCTCTCCCCAGAACATCCCTTGCGTGGAGGATCGAGGATTGTAATATCAAATTGCTGTCCGGACTTAACCTCCTGCTCAAAAAATCTGCCTGCATCCATATTATGAAGCTCGATATTCCCAATCCGATTTTCTTTCACGACCTCTTGTGCAAGTTCTACGGATTCTTTGACCTCTTCAACACTTACTACTTTGTCTGCAATATCGGAAAGACAAATCCCAAATGCCGTAATCCCTGCGTAAGCATCAAGTATTGAAGGGGCAGAAAAATTGGTGGAGACATATTCCTTTATATAACGAAAAATATTGTCAGCACTTTGGGGATTTACCTGAAAGAACGTTTTAGCTCCGACTTTAAAGATTTTATCGCAGAGCTTTTCTTCTATAAACCCTTCTCCCTCAAGAATTTCTGTTTTATCACCAAGAATTACGTTTGTGTTTTTTGTATTGAAATTAATCCCCACTCCTGAAATGTTCTCCAGATTTTCATAAATTCTGCGAGCAAGTTTTTTTATTCCGTCACCGGCGCTTTTTGAATTAACAACTAGAATAACCAGACTTTTTTTATTATATTCTGATGTCCTTATAACAATGTGCCTCAGCTCTCCGGAGTTTTCTCTATAGCCTGTTACTCCGTAATTCTTTGCCTCGTCCTTTATAAATTCAATAATCTTATCACAATAATCCGGCTGAATAGGGCAGTATTTTATATTAACCAGCTCGTGAGTGCCGGATTTATAATATCCCGCAATAATTCTTTTAGAATCTTTTGTCTCCGAGACAGGGTATTGAATCTTGTGCCTGTATTCTTTTATCTTGGGGCTTGGAATAACCTCTCTGATTTCGGGAATCTCTCCGAGAATATTCCGCATAGTATCTTCAACGATTTGTTTTTTGAACTTAAGCTGCGCAGTATAATCAATGAATTGCAGCTGGCATGCTCCGCAGATTTTTTGCATGGGGCAAAATGGTTCAACTCTGTCTTTTGAGGGTTTTATAACTTCCAGAACTTTTGCGTTAGCGTAATTTTTATTTTTTTTGCCGATTCTTATTTTTACCGTATCTCCCGGGCATGCGCCTTCAATGAAGATAACGTAGCCATCTATTTTTGCGATTCCGTATCCGAGATTTGAAAGTTTTTCAATCTCAACAGTAACTTCTTGAGGAATATCTTTTTTGTTTATTGTTTGCATGGTTTGATTATCTGAATATTTCTTGTCTCTGAAATTTCCTGTCTTGCATCTTTAATAATTTGTTTGTATTCTTCTGAAAGGCTGAGACCGTTACATAATCTGTCAATGAATCCATTGTTTACTTTTACTGCTTTTTCAAGAGCCCCGACATTTTCGAGTACATCTTTAATTTCTGCTAAGTCATATCCGAATGATTGTTTTGACTGATAAACCATCATCTCGCCTGTTTCTGCCACAAGCGGTTCTCCTCCAAGTTCAAAATGGAGTTTGAAAATTGATTTCAAATCTTGAAGTTCAGCTTGCATAGTTGCAATGCTCTGTTGGATTCTTAAGTACCTGTCAAAAAGATAGTCTACATTATCAAGCTGTTTTCTCTGCCAATCAAGTCTTTGTAAATAGAGCTTCTTAAGTTTCGGATACGCAAGCGCGAGTGCCATTGTATCAGCCATAGCCCTATGGTGGTTTGAAAGTTCTATATTAAACCTGTGAGATAAAGCCTCTAATCCGTGGGATTCCAAATCAGGCGCAATTTCTTTAAACATAGCCTGAGTATCGATTCTTGGATTTTCAAGCTTCTCTCCGAAAACTCTCATTTTAGCTTCATTCAAAAATGAATAATCAAAAATTGCATTATGAGCAACAATAGGATAATCTCCGATAAAATCAAGAATTTTAGGCAGAGCTTCCTCTTCTGTAGGGGCATCAACTACCATCTCCTGTGTGATACCATGTATTGCCATGCTTGATTTTCGTATGTGCTGCTGGGGGTTAATCAATGTTTGAAACTCATCTTTAATTTTGCCGTTTTCAAGCCTTACCGCAGCAAATTCAATAATTTTTTCTCTAGTGTAATCTAAGCCTGTTGTTTCAGTATCCAATACAATTTCAATTTCTTTTTTTCTTGGCATTGTTTATTTTTTCCCTTTTTAACCACCCTCCCTCAACATATTAACATAAAAATTTCTATTAAAAAAGGTTTCTTTTGATGACCGCTATTTTATAGCTTTGAGTAAGTTTTGAATTGATATATTTTTTTAATATACCAAATGAAAATTTTTGAGCAAATTTTAAAATATAGTATGTAAAGAGTTCATTTAGCTTTACAGAACTTATTTGAAATAAATTATAGTTATTAATTATCGGGGGCGTTTCATCAATATATTTTTCAAAAAAATCCTTACTTTTAGAAATTATTGTAACTATATTAGGAGTAAGAATCAGATTATCAAGCCCGAATTGCAATTTAAAGATTTGTGCATATGGTGCTTTCAATAGGAGCAATTCTTCATCTTCAGGAAATTCCGGTCTGCATATTGTATAATTAAACCCCGCATTTTTGGCTAGGCAGTCAATCGTTAATGGAGTGTAGGAAATAACATGAGTAAAATCATCATACCTGAAAAAATTTGCAGTTGGGGCAAGGGCATTTGGCACACGAATTACAATAAATCCTTCATTATTTATTTTTTCATATAATAATTTGAAAAAATCAGGCTGTTGCTCTTTTGGAAGATGTTCTAATACATCTAAGCAGTAAATTACATCATACTTTTCTTCTGTATTTTCTAAATATTCAATGCAATCTGCCTGAATTAAATCTATCCCCTCTTTTTTCCCGATACTTATAAAATCTGGATTAATATCTATGCCTTTTAAATTTGTACAGCCCATATCTTGTAATGCTAAAAGGAATCTACCCATTCCGCATCCTAGTTCTAATATTTTAGAGGTTTTATTTTTTGGAAGAAGATTATGTAATTCTATTAGAGTATGGTATTGCTGCATATCACTTTTTAGTGACTCTTTATTATTTTTATGCCAGTTTGAGTAAATCAGTGTATAGTCGAGCGTATTCTTTTGCATATTTTTAAAATCCCCTCTATTTGCTTCAATGAAAAGTGTGTATATAAAAGATATTTAATCTGTCGTTTAAGTTTAACAATTTGTTTGTTTATAAACTTTTTTACCTCGCGAAAGGAGAAACGTGTATTGGGGGACAAAATAAGATATTTAGAACTTTGGCTGTCTGATGCATGATAAATTTTCCTTAAATATTGACGGTCTTGTATGGTTGCAGTTTTGAGAAATTCCTTAAGAAGATTAAAAATAGTGTTGGGAGAAAAACAAATAGGTTTGTTAAGAAAAAATTGCGTGTAGTCTTCCGCAAATTCAATAATACCTGTTAGAACATATTTATAGACTTGAATTTTGTATAAATCATATTGGTTAGGAGTTTTATATATGGGTTTGCAATTCTTAATATCTGTAAGAGGTAATTCAGGGGCGGTTATTAGGAATTCTGTTAAGTTTACAAGGGGTACCTCCTTTTCGGTGAAAAGAGATGTTGCATAGATTTCAGCAGGTAAAGACGTATTATAAGAAAATGCGCAACTATAGAAGCCAAGATATAACTTTTCTCCAAAAATTTTTTTTAAAAAATAAAGTGATGTATATGCACCTGTTGTCATATCTATAGAGGCTAGTCTTGAGCCTTGAATATTCAAACTGTTTATATATTTTAGATATTGTTGAAGATTTGTATTAGCATAACTAGACAATTGCGGCAGATATTTCTCAAATATAACTTTTGCCTCTTTATATGTTTTCGGCAAGGTCTCAAGACCAGTATAAGCTTTTGTTATATCCAATAAATCATAAAGATAATCTTTAGTCTCTCTGTAATCTAAAAAGCATTTTAAATTTAAAATTCTTGGGGCATATATATAATTATTTTCGACAGGTTTATCTGTTAGAATATTGTACACTTTTTGCAAGATATATCCATCTCTTGATACAAATAATAATGAATTTATGTTATTATTTTGAACAATTTTTTTTACATTTTCAATATACCCAACAGCAAGAGGACCTCCCAAATGGTAGCCTAAATTTTTCCAGTAGCGACTTCTCTTCTCTTCTCTTCTCTTCTCTTCTCTTCTCTTCTCTTCTCTTCTCTTCCCTATAAGCAAAAATTGATGATAAAATACTTGTATCTAAGTCGTCGTTTTGTTTAGCAAACAATCTTTTTTCCCATAATTTGGGAATATTCTGAGAAATTTTGGGGATTAAAATAGCCTTCATTCCAGCCTCTTTTGCCCTATAAAAATCGGCCGTTAAATTATCTCCAACATGTAAAAACTTTTCAGGTACTATATTAAGTTCCTGTATAACATATTCATATATGTGCTTTGTATTTTTATTTTTGTTGATATCAGAAGATATAAAAATTTCCGAGATTTCATCATAACCATTGTCTTTTAGAATTTGGCTGATGAAACTTTTCGGCAGGTACATATCAGATATAGCTATAATTTTTTTATTATTTTTGCAGGCTTTCCGATATAGTCTTTGAATAAATGGATTTGGTTTAAGTACAGATCTTTCAAGTTCCAGCTCGGCTTGTTTTAAGTATTTATATTCGTCTCTAATCGCATCATATATATCATCGAGCGTAATATCTTCTTTTTGCCTTGCTTTAATTCTAGCCCTTGTCTCTGCAAATATTCTCTCTTTGCAAAAACCTGAATGTTTGTGCAGGATTTCCAGATGCATGAATAAGTCTTTTGGTTGTTTATACGGTCTTACTAATAAAGTATCAAAAATATCGAAACTTACAATATCCGCATATTGTAAGTTTTCTGAAAAATTTTTTTCATTAAAATTAAGCATTAATACTTCTCCAAAAGTATTATAGTATAAATATCATAATTATGCTAATATTAATTAATAATTCATACATAAAAGGAGTTTTAAAATGGTTCAGGAAATTAATGTGGATAACTTTGATAAAGAAGTTTTAAATTCAGATAAGTTAACAGTTGTTGATTTTTTTGCAAACTGGTGCGGTCCTTGCAGAAAGTTAGGTCCGATACTTGAAGAAGTTTCAGAGGAGCTTGCAGAAAAGGTTAAATTTGCAAAGATTGATACTGATGAGAATTTAGAAGCTGCTAAAAAATATCAAGTTAGCGGACTTCCGACTCTTCTTGTATTTAAAAATGGTGAAGTCGTTGAGAGAATGGTCGGACTTATGCCCAAAAGCTCTATCATTACAAATATAGAAAAACATATTTAAGAATATAGCGGAAGTATGTTTGAAGATAAAGATGTCATAAGAATATTATCAATTGACGGCGGCGGAATAAGGGGTATTATTCCTGTAACTGTTCTTGCAGAAATTGAAAAGAGGTGCGGCAAACAAATCTATGAACTTTTTGATTTCATCGCAGGAACTTCAACAGGCGGACTTATAACTTTATTTTTGAATAAAAAAAATCCTGCTCCCGCTGAAGCTCTTGCTAAAATGTACATTCATCACGGCAAAGATATTTTTCCTCCTAAAACAGCCGAAGAATTTAGCTTGAAGAACTTATTCGGAACAAAAGGAAATCCTGCAGGACCTAAGTATAAATCAGGTTTGATTAATCTGGTTCTAAGATATATATTGAAAGATAAAACCTATGAAGAGATGATTAAACCTTGTCTTATTACATCTTATGAGACCGAAAATAATAAGCCGGTATTTTTTACAAGCTATACAGATAGATATAAAAAGGTTCTAATGCGTGATATTGCGCGTGCTACATCGGCTGTTCCGACTTATTTTGCCCCACTGAAGATAAAGCATAAAGGAACATTTATAGATGGCGGAATTCATTCGACAAACCCTGCAATGTGTGCTTATATTGAGGTTTTAAAACTCATGAGACGAGAAGGGCTCGAAAATAAAAAAATTATAATGGTTTCGCTTGGTACAGGGGACTGCAAGCTTCCTTATGAATACCAAGAAATGCGTTCCTGGTCTCCGCTTCAGTGGATACAGGGGCCTTTACTGCCCTATTTTTTCGGAGGAAATGCAAGCACTGTTGAATATCAGTTGAAACAATTTCTGCCAGAGGACTGCTACTATAGATTTCAACCTAAACTCCCCAAAGAGCTAGAGCCAATGGATAACGCAGAAGAAGAAAATGTCCTTGCCTTGCAGCATAAGGCTATGGATATGATTGATACTGATTGGAAAGAAGATTTAGAAAAATTGTGTAGTTTGCTGGCTCCTGAATATATTTTAAGGTAAATGACAAAATTTATACTGATTCAATCCTTTGATAAAGCTAAGGTTGACACTTGATTTATTGGGCATTTCTGGATTAAACAAATATTATATACTGTTTAAAAATGAGAGAGAAACTAAATTCTCAACGACACTAAAAAACAGCCTCAATCGTGCTGTCTGTTTGATTTTTTATTAAATTTTCCTCGTCTCAATGTCTCAGAAACCTATTAATCTTCTTTAAAGAAACTTCTATTTAAAGATTAAATAGACAAAAATATGAGATTAATTAAATAACTTTGAACATTTTTTTTGAATATCTAATGCAATATCTTTTGCAAATTTTTCCTTGAGTCCTATATTTTTTGCCACGGCTAGAATATTATCTAAAGTCTGATTTTTTCCTTCTTCATTATTTGTTTTCGCG
>CALUSZ010000042.1 GCA_944323495.1 Candidatus Gastranaerophilales bacterium | reverse complement strand
GCCCGATTCTTGCAGCCTTGTCTGTGTAAGTGGGCCCTATCCCCCTTTTGGTCGTACCTATTTTACCCTTTCCCGCATGAGATTCGCTGTAGCCGTCAACTTCTATATGGTATGGCATTGTTATTGATGCAAGGGGGGATATTTTTAAATTCTTGAAATCCACTCCCTCTGCTTTTAATTCATTAAGCTCTTTTTCAAAGGATTCCGGATGTATTACAGTTCCGGCACCGATAAAACACACTGTTTTATCATAAAGTATGCCGGATGGGATAAGATGAAATTTATACGTCTTACCGTTTGCAACAACTGTATGACCGGCGTTACACCCGCCTTGATATCGGATGATTAAATCGGCATCTCTTGCAAGTAAATCCGTAATTTTAGCTTTTCCTTCATCGCCCCATTGAGCACCTATTACTACAGTGTTTTTCATACTTTCTCCCTAAATCCAATATAAAAAGCCGGATTCTCCTTCCGGCTTTTATTATCTAAAAACCTGTGATTATTATTTTTGTTGTTGTGCTTGTCTAGCCTTGGCTTGTTTTGCCTGAACATCCAGCATTGAATTGTGCGCCATCATATAGACAGAGCATATTTTATAATTCTTTAAATACCAGGCACAGTTTTCCTGCATACATACAATTTCTACCTGTGAGCCTACACTCATAAGCGGACATAAAGGTATTGCTTTTTCATCAGATGCCATTATTTATCTCCTATTTTTTATCTGCCATTTTCAACAAGTTGCAATTTTCATCACGTTCTTGTTCTTTGTATATTTTAGTTCTGTTAATAACTTCATCAAAATCAATTTCATGAGCGTTAAAATCAGGCCCATCAACGCAAGCAAACTTGGTTTCTCCGCCTACAGTAACTCTGCAGGCTCCGCACATTCCGGTTCCGTCAACCATTATAGGATTCATGCTTGCCTCTGTATAAATCCCTTTATCTCTGGTTAAATCTGCAACCGCTCTCATCATTGGCATTGGGCCGACTGCAATCGCGTAATCTATTTTTTCGTTATTCATAAGACGTTCTAAAACCTGAGTAACGAATCCTTTTTCACCTAAGCTTCCGTCATCCGTTGTAACAAAAAGCTCCGTGCAGGCGTCTTTCATCTTATCCTGCCAGAAAATTAAGTCTTTTGTGCGCGCACCCATAATCATGTAAACCTTGTTTCCGGCTTCTTTAAATGCTTTAGCTATTAAATAGCATGGTGCAGCGCCGTAACCTCCTGCAAGGCACACAACCGTGCCGTATTTCTTGATATGTGTCGGCTGCCCAAGCGGTCCGACAAGATCAACCAACTCATCGCCGATATTAAGCTCCGCAAGCTTTTTGGTGGAATGACCAACCGCCATAAATACAAGGGTTAATGCGCCTGTTTCTTTATTAACATCCGCAATAGTAAGAGGAACACGTTCTCCGTTTTCTTCTGCTCTAAATATTATAAACTGACCAGCCTTAGCGTTTTTGACTACATAAGGCGCTTCTACAGTAATTTCATACTGGTTTGGGCAAAGCTCTTTTTTTGATAATATTTTGTAACCCATGAAACTTAGCTCCTCTTTACAAAAATATATTACCATAAATATTTCATACGCTCAATATTTTGTTGCAAAAAAAAACCTTTCTTTTAAGAAAGGTTTGGAATCTTTTTGAATTAATTCCTCATGTGTAGAAGGTTAGTGTGTAGGTTGTATGAAAGGTTTGTGTTATGTGTGTTTCGTGTTTATTTTGTTTGCCGTTTTGTTTTGACTTACATATATATAAAGTATTTTTCTTCTATAAAATTTCACTACTTTGTATATATTGTTACAAAACTTTACACACTTACCAGCGATGAGGAATTATGCAATACTGTAAATCGAACGTTCAATTATGTCAGGGAAATACTTTTCGACTATATTGTTTACGTCTAGTGATGTGTTATTATTTTTAATTTTTCCATTAGCACCAATATTCATTTCAGCTGGACGCTGGTTCATTCGCATGTATCTTATATTAATACCCTTATCAGCGTATGATTTATACGGTTTAATTTCAATAAAAGAACCGTCCAAAAAACGTTTTGAACGGTAAATTGATGCTCTTTGGTCATTAGAACTGCTTTCGAAAAGGCTTAAAATATCTTTAATAAGTGCCTGTGAAGTTTCAGACAGTTCTTTGACGTTTTTGTTACCACCCTTGAAGTTGGGTTTGTATGAATAACTTTGATACGGTTGTACTGTAATCATAACGTTGGTCTCCATTTCTCATTTTATAAACTTGTTTAAATATAAAATTGTAAAAAATTTTTTTGCTTGTGTCTTAACAAAATTTTACATTTGCATAAGCAAGTCAAAAATACCTTCTGCATAAGTCGGGTGTGCAAAACACTGCTCCTTAAGTTTGTCTGCGTTTATATTATTCTGCATTGCTGTAAGAACAATATGAATTAATGAGGACGCTTCTTTGGATACTATATGAGCGCCATATATTTTGTTATCTTTGACAATAAGCTTTATAAATCCATCAATAGCGTCATCACACCAAGCCTTTCCTAACGCCGTAACCGGAAGAATTTTAGAGGTGAAAGTTGTATCACAGTCCTGTTCTCTAAGACCGACCCAGGCAATTTCCGGCGTGCCGTAAATTATGGATGGTATTAGTGCCTTATTATACGGAATTCCTGTTGCAATATATTTAGCCTGTTGGATAGCATAATGCGCAAGCTGAATTTCTCCGCAGGCATCTCCGATAATTTCATATCCGTTATTCTCAGGACATACCGGAATTCTGCCCGCTGCAACAAGTATACAATCAGGTGTTAAGCTGTCTCCGCTTTTTAATATAACAGTTTTATTCTCTACCTTATCAATACTTTCATTAAGGTAATATTTGATTTTCTTCTGTTTAAAGATTCGCTCTATTCTTTTTGAGACTTCAATATCCGCAATTGGTATTAAATGTTCTGCCATTTCTACCACGACTACTTCAACCCCGAAATTTGATAAAATTCTAGCCCATTCAATTCCAATAGCTCCAGAGCCAACAATAAGTATGGATTTGGGCAGTTCTTTTAGGCTTAAAATGTCATCTGAGCTGAGAATAAATTCGCCGTCAAATTCTAACCCCTTAATCTCCCTCGGCTTTGCGCCGGTAGCAACAAGGATTTTTTCTGTTTTATATGTCTCATCTCCGCATTGGATTAAATTACTGTCAATGATTTTAGCTTCTCCATATACGGTTATTGCGCCGGAATTTTTTACAGCTAATTCCAATGCTCGTCTTATTTTTTCGACAGTTTTATCTTTTTTTTCTATGACTTTTGAAAAATCAAATTTAATATTTTCAGCAGTGATTCCGTATTCTTGGGCATTTACAAGCTCAGAATAAATTTCGGAGGAGTGCAAAAATGATTTTGTCGGAATACAGCCGCGATTGAGGCATGTGCCTCCAAGTTTGTCTTTTTCAAATAACACAACTGAATGTCCTTGTTTTGCAAGGTACATAGCTGAACTGTAACCGGCGGGGCCGCCGCCTATAATTCCATACTCAAACTCTTTCATACCGGCTCCTTATATGTTTATTTTAGCATAAAACCTTAAATTTTCATGCTGCCGGAATAGTTTGTTGGAGGGGGCTGTTTCCTAAGTATATTTTTTTGTACATCTGATGCTGTATAGTTTCTTACAACAGGAGTTATGATATTAGAAGATAGTACACTTGCTCCTACTGTACCTACTGTTGTTATAAAATTTTTGTAAGTATAATATGAATCTTTTGGAAAATCTGCATTCTTCTTTAAAACTTCATCCAAATCAAAGTCTATTTTCCCGACCTTGTCCGCATACAAATCTTTATGCTTGTTCAGATACTGACGGACTTTCATCGGAGCAACTTTTCCTGTAGATGCCATTTTGGATATCATTTTTTTTGCTGCTTGAGTGACGAGAAAGAATGAGCCGATGTTTACTACTGCATCCATAAATTCTTGCGGCACCAGAAAGCTTTTTTGTTCTTTAGATATTTTGGGGTTAAACATTACTGCCCCGATTTGCGCAAGCGAAGAAAGCGACCATCCTGCAACACCGGTCCAAATAAGCATTTTTGCAGTGTTCTTTTTGAAATTGGTATAAATCCATTCCATGCCTTTTTGAAGAAGGGAATTACTCATGTTTTCCCTCCTTCTGCTTGTCTTGCTCGTTAAAATAGTTCGTTAGCAAAGCAGTAAGCGGTGCGTCCAGTGCAAAGTTTGTTATGCACATTGCAAGAAGCGCTATAAACATTGATGATGTGCTTCTGTAATTTTTCAAGAAGGTATCATTCGCCGCCATCTCTTTTAAAAATTTTGTGGGAAGTAAGGCTTTACTATATTTGCCGCTGCCTTTTATATCTGTCATTTTTGTAATCAAATCATACAAAGGGCCTCTTACAACAAAAACTCCAACTCCTGTGCCTGCAAGAATTTTTGCAATAGTTCTGTTTCTGGAAACTCTTCTGGTTTCCTTATCAACCTTATGATTCTGGTAATCTATCGCAGGCTGGGTCGCAAGCGCAGTAATCCCCATTATGGCTCGATTCTCTGCAGGTTTCGAAATTTTATTATCTATCTTCTTCCACGTTTCAAGTTTGCGTGCGGATTCTTTGGCAGTAACCTCCGGCATCGCATCAAGAATTTTCTGTTTTATGCGACGCGACCAGGAATCCTTGCTCCCTTGCATAGATATATTATTTTGAATCGGCTGTATATTCATAACACTTCTTTCCCTAAAGTATAAAACATGTAAAGCTTAAAAATTGACTTTTATATACTTTTTGTTACAAAAACTTTACAAAATGAGGATGCTGAAATTACATAAATTCAAAAAGAAAAAGCTATGAACTTTTTAGAGTGCATAGCTGTTGATTAGGGATATGTGTATCGTCGTTTTTTAAGGAGTATAGTTATATATTAGCAGTATATTTTTTAAATAAAATCATGAGAACGTATGATTTTGTAATATATCTTAATAATTATTTTAGATAAATCTTGCATAGTCCTGCCCGGCTACTTCCTTGCGGCTAGGCTCTATCGGTATATGTATCATTGAAAAAATATTATTATATACTAGAATTAGTAATGTAGACTAGACGGGAGTTGAGTTTTATGAAAGTCGATGCTAAAAAAATTACCATCCAGATATTAACTTTAATCGGGTTTGCTTTGACGATTAAACTTGCATGTATTTATTATGTCGCAAACTACGAGAAATATGCGCTTTCGAGCTTTTGTTCCATAAATGAATTTATAGACTGCGATGGCGCCGCAAGATCAACAGTGTCTCAATTCT
>CALUSZ010000041.1 GCA_944323495.1 Candidatus Gastranaerophilales bacterium | reverse complement strand
CCAAATCTCTTTGGACTTCAGGATATTGAGGAAGTTTCTTAAATCTCGGAATTCCCGGGTTTACCGCATTTATAAACAAATCCAAATCCAGCTTGAATACATATGCATTCTGGTTCAATTTCATCTTGTTCTTTAATTCAGGGTGGATTTCTCCATAATAACCTACTATTTCAGGTTTTTTGCCTAAAAGGGTCAAAACAGCTGATTTATACGGGTGCATGCAGGTATGAGTCGAAGCAATTGAAGAATCTGCTAGAAGTTCAAATTTTATTCTTCTTGTCAGGTTAAAATCTTCTAAAATTTTATCGACAATACCTTTTACTGTATAGAAATCCACCTCTCCTGTATTCTGCCAGAGTGAATTTTGAATATTTCCGGTTATAACACCTGATAAAATTTGCGTTTCTTTTACGCCTGAATGTTTTTCATCAGGCTCTGACACTTTAACATAGCTTCTTCCGATTTCATATGCCCAGAAATCTTTTTGTCCGTTATCGTAATTATATTTGAGACATTGAAGCATACTTGCCATTAAAGTCTGGCGAAGCATTGTATAGTCTTCAGAGGCCGGATTCATTACATATACGGCTTTATCTTTATTGAATGAAACGTTATATTGTTTTAAAAGAGGCTCGCCAATGAGTGAAGAAGTCTGAATTTCATTCAAGCCTTCGCCGGACATAATGTGTCTTACTCTTGCAATAACTTTTTCTGCGTGTGAAATTTCTGCAGTCCCGGGTCTTGCCGGAAGTGTCGGAGTAATTTGATCATAACCGTTAATTCTTGCAATTTCTTCAATTAAATCACATTCCCGTGTTACATCACCGGCTCTAAAAGACGGAACTTCTACTTTGCAGGCAATTTCGTTTTTGCCTAAAATCTTGAAACCTAATTTCTCCATAATGGAAAGACATTTTGCAGGATCAATATCGCAGCCTAAAAGTCTTTTTATTTGCGGATATCTTATCGTTATCTCTATCGGCTCAAGTTTGTTTACACCGGTTTCAGCCATACCTTCAAACTTTGCATCTGCATATTTTTCTAAAAGTTCAACAGCGCGTAGAAGCCCCGGTTTAACCGCCTCAATATCGACTCCGCGTTCAAACCTTGCGCAAGCTTCTGAACGGTAACCGACACTGCGTGCGCTTTTTCTGTTATATTGAGGTGTAAAGTATGCTGCCTCTAGTGCGATATTTTTAGTATTTTCATCGATTTCGGAATTAGCTCCGCCGAATACTCCGCCTATACATACAGGCTCTTTTTCAGAAGCAATAACAACCGTATCGTGCGTAAGTTTTCTTTCTACTTCATCTAAGGTTACAAGGGTTTCTCCTTCTTCTGCGCGTCTTACGCATAAATAACCGTTTAATTTGTCTAAGTCAAAAGCGTGCAGAGGGGTGCCGTATTCTAAAAGAACATAGTTTGTAATATCTACAATATTATTTATTGCTCTAATGCCTGAGGATACAAGTCTTTTTTGCATCCACTCCGGAGAAGGCTTGATAACCGCATCTTTTATAATACCGATTGAATAGTACTTGCATACATCATTATCTTTAATTTCTACTTTGAAATCAGCAGGGAAAGTGTCTCTTGATGCATATTCAAACTTCATAGGACGGTTAAACAGCGCAGAAAGTTCTCTTGCAACCCCGATTACTGACATTTCATCGCCTCTATTTGCTGTCGGTGCTGTATGCAGAATATAATCTTTTTCAAATCCCAAAACATTTTCCACATCAAGTCCTAAGCCGACATTAGGGAAAATTCTGTTAAGGATTAGAATCCCGTCTTCTTCCTGATAATTTCTATCCGCAACCCCTAATTCATCATCTGAGCATAACATGCCTTGAGACTCAACACCGCGGATTACAGCCGGAGTAAGCTCAAATTGTTCTCCTGTTTTTCTGTCTAAAACTTTGCTTCCGACAGAAGCGTAAGGAATAACCTGTCCGACCTCAATATTTTGCGCGCCGCAAACTACAGTCTTTAATCCATAGCCGGTATTTACGGTTACGAGATGCAAATGGTCTGAATTCGGGTGATTGTCAATTTTTTCTATTTTAGCGGTTATGATATTCGTAAATTTTGGTCTGACTTCTTCAACCTCTTCAACTTCCAAACCGCTCATCGTAAGTTCGTGCGCAATTTGTGCTACATCTAAATCGCTTAAATCAACTAATTCATTCAACCAGTTTAATGAAATCTGCATACTTCCCTACCTCTCTGTTTTATTAAGTTTATTATATAACAAAAAGTAAAGAATATAAAACTCTATGCCAAATATTTCTGTAATGTCGATTTATCAAAGACTTCTATACTGTCTTTTGAATGGATAAATATCAGGCAGGAAATTAATGATTTGAATGACTGAAAATCTTCAAATGCAAGTTTTTGTCTTAAATCAGTCATATTATTGGCCATAAATTCTGTTATAACAACTTTGTCATTATAGAAAAGTTCCGATAAGAATTCAAAAGAGTCGCGAGTTTTAATTCCTTCAAGATAGATTATATCCGGTGATTGGAATTCAACATACCTAAGCGCCTTATCCATATTAAACCCGATATTTTCATTAAGTTCGCATTGATTAACACCTTGAAGCTCATATTTGGCAATGGATTCTATTGTCATAATATTTTTATTTGTTTTAGCAGCTTCCATAAGGATTGAATAAATAATATGTGTTTTGCCGCTTAATGGTGAACCGCAGACAAGAATAATACCCGGTGTAGCAAGGCTTGTTTCTATTATACTGCGCTGTTTCTCATCTGTAACTATTTTATCAAGTCCTTTTGGCGGTTTGTATATCTTTAAAGAAATCCTTTCGCCCATAATTGTCGGGAATGATGATACAGAAGCCACAAGCATTGTATTTTCTACCTTAAAACAGAGCTTCCCTAGCTGCGGAATTTCGCATACTGTTGCATCAAGGTTGGAAAGTGTTTTTAATTTGGATACAAAAGCTGAATTTAAAATCGCCGGAATTGTACCTTTATCAAGTATTTCACCGTGTTTTTTGAACACGACCTTCAAACCTTCTTCTACCTGTTCAAAATTGAGTTCGTGAATATCTTCAATTATTGCCTGTTTTAAAATCGCGCGGATTACGTGCTGAATATGTTCTTCTCCGGCTTCTTCCCGGTGAAGTTCTTCAGTCCAGTCAAAATCTTCATCTTCTTCGGAAGTCAATGTTATACTGTCTACAGTATCAGCAACTTTGTAATACTCATCTATTTTGCGCATAATACTTGCTTCTGATGCGATTACAGGTTCTATTGAACATTCTGCTGTTTCTATAACCTTATCAATTGCAAACAAATCCAGCGGATCTGCCATAGCAACAGTCAAAACATCTTCAATTTTAAACAGCGGGATTATACGGTATCTTCTTGCGTCTGCAAAAGAAACAAACCTAAAGCATTTTTCGTCCGGCTGGTAATCTTCAAGGTTTACATACGGAATATGAAGTTTATTCTCCAGAAATTTAAGCAGTGTATCCTCTTCCAGTATTCCGGAATTAATCAAGGCCTGACCGATATTGATACGCTGGACTCCTGCAAGTTCTTCGGCTTTTTCTAAAGTTTCATATGAAACAATCCCGTCTCGAACAAGCTCATATTTAAGTTTTTCTAATGTTTTGTTTGTAATTGTTTCCATTTAATATATACCGCTATTCCCCTTCTCCAAGATATTCCCTGACTTTTTTTACAATATCATCAAGCTCAAAAGGTTTGGTTATATATTCATTTACACCGGTTTCTTCACCTATCATTTTGTCCTCAAGCTGGGAACGTGCTGTTACCATGATTATGGGAATATCCTTGTATTTATTATCATACTTAAGAAGTCTGCTGATTTTATACCCGTTTATCTTTGGCATCATAACATCAAGTATTATCAAATCCGGCATGATTTCTTTGGCAAGCCTCAAACCGTCCTCGCCGTTGAATGCCGTATAACACACGAAACCTGAAACTTCCAGCACGAATTTCAGGCTTTCTACAATATCCTGTTCATCATCTACTATAAGAATCTTTTTCATGCGTATCTCCTTCAATGTCGTATGAATACATTATATCACATTCTCCATATAAATTTTTATTCTGCTCAACAACAGAGTCTATTTTTTTCTTTAAAAATTCGGCTGACGGTTTGTCACCGTCCATTAAGATTAAAGACAGCGTAGCCATTGCGCCTTCTTTTTCTATAAGCGAATTGGTCATATAAGTTTTGTTTAACAGATTATTTTCCCTCAAAAGATTTTCTATAACTTCATTTGTTGATTTGATTTTAATTACGGCAATTGTAGAACCGTTAGAACGCGCTTTCTGAACAAGTTGTTTTTTTATCATCATAAAGTTGCTTTTGTCGTTTGCAATCGGGATTACAAAATAGAATCTGGAACCTTTATTAATTTCGCTGTCGCACCAGATTGCACCGTTATGTGCTTCCATCAATTGTCTTGCAATCGGAAGCCCCAGACCTGAGCCGCCGACTTTTCGGGAAAGAGAATTTTCTATTTGTGCAAATTTATCAAAAACATGGTTCAAATCCTTGCGCTCGATTCCGATACCGTGGTCTTCTACGCAAACTTGAAGGTAGTTTCCCTGAAGTTTTTTAATATCTTCTTCAAAACAGTTATCATACTGCAATTCTCTTGCGTTTACGACTTTTGATGTAATCTCGATTTCTCCGGCGTCCGGAGTGAATTTGATTGCGTTTGATACAAGGTTTGTTAAAACCTGCTCAAGACGGTTGGAATCCGCATAAACTTCAACTTCTTCATCAGACGGAATATATTTGATTGTAAGATTTTTTTCTTTAGCAACTTCCGACAAATTATTTTTTACATACTCAATAACGGGGCCGACATGAATGAGTTCAAACTTGAAATCCATTTTTCCGGCTTCGATTTTTGAAATATCGAGCAAATCATTAATAATTCCGGAAAGCCTTATGGCGTTTCGTTTGCCCATAGAAACAAACTTTTCAATATTTTCAGTCATATCGCCGGCTTTCCCGCTTAAGATAATATCCATCGCATTTTTTATTGCAGTAAGCGGAGTTCTAAGCTCGTGCGAAACAATCGAAATAAATTCTGATTTTAACCTCTCAAGCTTCTGGAGTTTTCTGTTTGTAGCCTTCAGTTCCTGCGTAAAAGATGCGCTCTGGAGCGGGATTGTTACCTGCTGAACCAGAGTTTGGAAACAGGTGGCATCTTCTGTTGTGAAAGGTTTTTCACGGTAGATTTCAGTAAAGCCGAAAAACTCGTCATTTAAGCTTATCGGCGCAAACATATTATCATATTGCAAAACCGAAAAATCGTATTCCTGAATATTGTGTTTAATATTCTTTTCAATCTTCAAATTCCCGATTTTAATATCAATCGGAGGGTCTGAAAGAAGGGATTTGTAGCTTAAAATTGCTCTTAATTTCAATGCTTCAAGCAGCCTGTCCGAAATTTTATACAGCGAATTGATTATTAATACAGGCTCACGCTCGGAGCGAAACATAAGAGTACACGAAAGTTCATAGTTTAGAGATTTTTCAATTCCCTCGTTCATTATATTTATAAGCTTATCCTTATCTAATGTTCCTGCAAGCTGTGAACTCGTATTATACAAAACATTCAGCTGGTATAAACTCCTTGCAAGCTCCTGATTTGATTTTGCCATCTTTAAAAGTGATTGACGGGTCTTTAGACTCGAATCTATTGTTGCGGAAAGCAGGTTCTTATCAATCGGAGTTTTGATGAAAAGATTTGCATTGTGCATTACATCTTTTGTGTGTTCTTTTTGCCCGAGGATAAGCAGAATTACTACCGGATAATGCTTGATTTTTCTACACAGAGACTTTAATTCAAGTTTTTCAATATCACCATCAACAAGCACAACATCAGGCTCTTCAACTTCCAAAATATCAAAAATTTGTGTCTGTTCGCCGGACACAATAACCTCATCATTAGGAAAAGTCTCCCTTATAATCTGCTCTTTTTCATTATCCTCACTTACCAGCAATAACTTTGTCATACTATAATAATAACAAAAATAAGCAATAAAATACAATGACTGTTCCGGCTGAATAATAACGGGTTATGTCTGTTCTATGTAGATAATAACTCAAAGTGGTTTTTATTATACTCAATTATCCCCTCTTTTTGGAGTTTTGACAGCTCAAAGCTCATTGCGCTTCTATCCACATTCAAATAATCCGCTAAATCCTGACGGTTAAATTTTATTTCAAAACTGTTTGTATGTCTTTTCTGTGCCTCGTTTGAAAGATAAGTAAGCAGTTTATCGCGGATTGATTTTTGTGAAACATTTTCAATTTTTTGGATTAATTCTATATTTTCTTTTGATAAAATCTGGAAAAGATTGTTAATAAGAATTTTATGCCTTGTGCAGGCATTCTGGCACATAGAAGTACATTTTTCGTAGCTTAATACAAGTACAAGTGTGTCTTCAACAGCAACTGCATCAATGTTTGATTCGACATCTTTAGAGCCGACAAAAGATAGTGCAAGGTTTTCATTCTTCCCGAGACGGGAAATAATAATTCTTCTGCCCCAGTATGAATCTTTTTCGATATTAACTCCGCCGCACAATATGAGGTAAATATTAGATATCATATCCCCCTGTCTTATTATCATATCGCCTTTTTCATATTTGCGTACGCGGGCATTAAAACACTCAAGGAGCCCCTTTAATTCTTCGTCATTCATGCCGTAAAATACGGGTGAAGTTTTGATTTGGTTATAAAAATTTTCAAGCTTTTCCATAATAAAATTATAAAACAAAAAAATATTTTTATTTTTGTTGTATAAACAACAGAAATGTTGTTTAACATGGGTTATACTAAGAATGTGAAAAGTTAAAATACAAAAAAGGAGATAAGATTATGACAACACAGCAAGAAGAAAACTTAATCAACTTATTAGACGGATACGTAGAAAAAGGCGGCCATCACCTTAATGTAAACGTATTTAACAGAGATACTTTATTAGATGCTCAAAAACACCCTGAAAAATATCCGCAATTAACTGTAAGGGTATCAGGATATGCTGTAAACTTTATTAAATTAACTAAAGAACAGCAGGACGATGTAATTTCAAGAACATTCCACAGTTCTCTTGCTGGGTAAGACGGAAATGCGGTGAGGATTCATCATTTCCTGTTTTATCTCTCTTCGACCAAATAACACAATGCCTTTTTCGGGTGCTTGAATAAAAGCACCCTTTTATATTACATTATTTTGTTTTCTGCCGGAGATAAATGCTTCTATATTACTCATTGTAGTATTTAAAATTCTTTGAATAGCTTCTTTAGAATTAAAAGCTGTATGCGGAGTAATAATTACATTATCAAGCTGGAACAGTCTTGAGTTAATAATAGTCTGTTCTAATGTGAATTTATCCAGCCGGTTAATTCCGAACATGTAGTCAAAGTCTGTCATTGTCTCTTCATTTTCTAAAACATCAAGCCCTGCGCCTGCAATTTTTTTATTTACTAACGCATTGAATAGAGCCTGTGTATCAATGAGTTCACCGCGCCCTGTATTAACAAGAATGGCGGAGTCTTTCATTTTATCAAAGCTTTTTTTATCGAACATATGGTAGTTATCTTTTGTAAGCGGTGCGTGAATTGAGATAAAGTCGGATTCTTTTAATAAAGTATCAAAATCAACGTATTTGACTCCGAATTTATCTTTCATCTCTTCTTTTTCATACTTATCAAAAGCAATAATATTCATACTGAGCCCGTAAGCTATTTTAGCAAACGCCGAACCTATTGCGCCTAAGCCTACAATACCTATAGTTTTTCCGTTAAGCTCTGTCCCGATAAGGTTTGCGGGTGATACTTTTGAGTTTTTGTATTCAGAATAAGATACAGTAACTTTTCTGCATACATCTAAAAGGAGTGCGAGCGCAAATTCCGCAACTGTTATATTTCCGTAATTAGGAGAATTAACAACTGTAATATTATGTTCCCTGCAATAATCAGTATCAATATGGTTAAACCCGACAGAGCGAAGTGCAATAAGTTTCAAATTTGGAAACTGTTCAAGAACTTTTTTGTTTACTCTTGATGTTGTAAAAACGGAAATCACATCAGCATCAGTATATTTTGTATCAACCGGAGCTAAGTCATTTAAAGGCTCGTTTACAAGTAAATAATTATATTTACCCCCGTTTGCCTGTTTCAAAAAATCTTCTTCATAGCTTTCTACATCAAAATATACTATTTTCATAACTTTAATCCTCCGTTTTTTATATTATAAAACAGAGTTATCAATATTTGAATACGATAGAGGAATACCTATAATTCTTAAGATTTTTTTGTTGTTTCTAAGCATTTTGCACCTAATAAGCGGAATGCCTAAAATTATAATATTTTTATTATGCCTGCCCCATATGAATTTGAACATTTTTCTCAATTTTCTTTTTGGATAGTCAAAATACCAATCATACATTCCGGAATTTTTTATAATCTTAATAATCTCTTTTCCGTTTGCTTTTTGGCCTATATATTCCAGCGCATCTTTCATTACGATATCAACATGCTCCATTTTCTTTTGCTTATTTTCAGACTTATCCATATTAGCGGTAAGAGAATAAGAATTTATTCTATACATTATTCCTATATCTCTTAGTGTAGAGAATTTAGGCATACAAGATAGAATTTTTAGAAAGAATCCGTTATCTTCAAACGTTACGTTTTCGTTGATGAATTTTATATTATTCTCTTTTAAAAATTTAGTTTTGAACATTTTACCCCAGGCGAGGCATTGAAGTTTTAAAAGAGTCTGCTCCAGATTATCCAAAGTTACCTTATACCCGTCAAAACCTTCATAATCAAGCTCGGCTTTTTCGGCTTTCTTAACCAGAGCCTTATCATTTGGATTATCGGCAAAAGCTTTTGAGGAAGAGTTCACAAAATCCAAATCCGTTGATTTAATTTTGTCATACATTATTTGGATAATATCAGGCATCAGATAATCATCTGAATCAAGAATAAATATATAATCACCTGATGCTGAGTCCATTCCGATATTTCTTGCAACAGCAGCTCCAGAGTTTTTCTCTTGCCTGATAATTTTAATCCTGTTATCTTTGTCTGCATACTCTTGAACTATTTTCATAGAATTATCGCTCCCGCAATCATCTATACAAATAATTTCAAGATTACTATATGTCTGATTTATCACAGATTCCAGACATTCGGCGATATATTTTTCTACATTATATATTGGAATTATAACAGAGATTTTATCCATAAAATATAGTATATACTATAATCAAAAAAATATCATCATATAAGCTAATACCCTTTTGTCAGATAAAAACGTTTCGTCTTTATTTTATTATCATTGAGCAAGCAAATCTTGCAGAAAGGCGGAAAAATGAGTTTTAATCCACTAGAAGAAAAAGGGATAGCTTTAGAAAAGCAGGTTAGAAACTGGCATCAGATTGTCGGAAAACCTTATAATAAAACTGAAGTTGATTGTTACACAAGAACAAGGCAAATCTTGATGAATGGTATAGAAGTTGAAGCCTGGGGATTTAAGCACCAGCTTAATCGATTTGTACCGGATAATGACGATAGAGTATTAATTTCGCAAATAGGAAGAATAGAAGATTCCCAGCAGGCAACTGCAAACTGGATGGGACCAGCTGACCAATCGGTTTTGGAAACAACATTAGGCTATGAGCAGGTCGCGGTTGATTTAACAGCGTGGATGGCGCAGAATGAGCCTGATAATTATGTAAAAGAAACATTTGATTTTGGGCTGTTAGAAGATTTTGACCATCTGTACAGATACAGTCAGTTTGCATATATGACAGAAGGAATTGAACCAAGCGGCATTGTACAGGGGCAAACAGATGTTATAGTCGGGCGTCCTACCCAGCACCATCATAATTGTAACGGAATAAGACTTAGAAAACATTACGATAAGAAAACTGCACACCCGCAGACAAAGGTCAATATTCTAACTTTACTTTCGGGAGAGCAGCAGACACACAATTATTATGCAGAGCACGGGTTTATGTACGGAGACCACGTATTAAGAGAGACTTATGCCGAAATTAAGGACGTTGAAGAAGAACATGTTACAATGTACGAATCTCTTATTGACCCGACAGAAAGTATGTGGGAAAAATTCTTGATACACGAATTTACAGAGGTTTGTAATTATTACACCTGCATGGAAGATGAGGTTGACAGCAGAATTAAAAAGACATGGGAATTATTCCTTGATATGGAGTTAGGACATTTGCAGATTGCGGCTGATTTATTTAAAAAATACGAAAAACGTGATCCTGAGGAGGTTATCGGTAAAGAAATTATTATTCCATGCCGGTTTATGAGCCAGAAGGATTATGTACAAAAGGTCCTTGAACGTGAGGCTGATAAGCGTTTAGCAAAAGAGGGTAAATATACAACAATAGACAGACTTCCTGAAGATTGGCCAAGCTATAAGATTCAGGAAAAGCAGAATGAAATCAGTTCTCCTTCTGAAAATGCAATAAGGCTTGCGGGTATATATCACAACAGAGATATTGTAGAAGCTGATAAAAAGTTAAAAGATAAAGAGGTTGAAATCTTGGAAAAGGGGCTGCAGAAAAAAGCGCTTGCAAATAATACAGTAATGCCTGATGAATTAGAGAAAATGATAAAGAAACATGAAAAAATGGAAGCAAAGAAAGAAGAGCTAATATAATAAAATATGCGGTCAACGAATATTCGTTGACCGCTTTAGTTTTTGTTATATTATAGAGTTATAAATACTACCAATTTCGCAAAGATCTTGGTAGGATAATATAATTAAGTCGATATGGCGAAATTGGTAGACGCGCATGATTCAGGTTCATGTGGAGAAATCCTTGGGGGTTCAAATCCCCCTATCGACACCATTATTAGTTATTAAACTTTTGATTCATAAAATCAACATCTTTATCCCCCCGCCCCGAAAGGTTAACCAGTATTTTTTTATTCGGGTTTTGTTTTGCATATCTAACAGCATATGCTACTGCGTGAGAACTTTCTAATGCGGGTATTATTCCTTCTGTTCTTGATAATTCGAAAAATGCCTCAATAGCTTCTTCGTCTGAAACAGTTACATAATTTGCTCTTCCAATGTTTTGTAAATAACAATGTTTTGGTCCGACTCCTGGATAATCCAGTCCGCTTGCAATAGAATAAGCATCAGCAGGATTACCGTTTTCATCTTGTAATAGCTTACATTTAAAACCATGAATAATTCCGTCTTTACCAAATGTTAAACTTGCCGCATTCTCTCCGGTTTTGTTTCCTTTGCCTAAAGGCTCTACACCATATATATCAACATCTTTATCATCTAAAAAAGCATTAAATAATCCGATAGCGTTAGACCCGCCGCCTACACAGGCTATAATACAATCCGGCAGCGAGTTGGTTAATTCTATAAACTGAGCCTTTGCTTCCTTACCTATTATTGATTGAAAATGTTCAACTATCATGGGAAATGGATGCGGGCCCACTACGGAACCTATAGCATAAATAGCATTATTATATTCATTTATGTATGCCTTAAAAGCTTCATCGACAGCTTCTTTAAGAGTTCTTTTTCCGCTTTTAACACATATAATATTTGCGCCTAAGAGTTTCATTTTATCGACATTAGGTTTTTCTTTTTGTATGTCAACTTCTCCCATGTATATATCACATTCCAATCCGGTAATTGCAGCAGCAGTTGCAGTAGCTACCCCATGCTGTCCTGCACCGGTTTCGGCTATAAGCTTCTTTTTTCCGAGGCGTTTAGCTAATAATGCTTCACCCAGTGAATGATTAATCTTATGTGCACCTGTATGGTTTAAATCTTCCCTTTTAAGATAAATTTTAGCACCGTATTTGTATGATAAATTCTTTGCGAAATATACAGGACTCGGCCTGCCAACGTAATGTTTTAATAGGTAATTTAATTCTGCATTAAAACTTTCATCGTCTTTTAATGTCAAAAAAACATCTGTTATTTTTTTGAATTCTTTTTTTAGTTTATTATCCAAGAACTGTCCGCCGTAATTACCAAAAAACCCATCCTGGTCTGGTTTTATATTAAGCGTTTTTTCAACGTTTGCAGCCATTTTGTTCTTCTCCTTTTATAATTCTTTTTGTTATAGCATTTGATGTCTTTAATATTTTCGCCCCTCTTGTAACTTTGCATAGGCTTACGTTAAGTTTTTTTGCGACATCACGCTGTGTATATTCTCCAGACGCCAGCATTTTTACTATATTCCATCGTTTTGAGAGTGTTGTTATTTCTGCAGGAGTCAGTAATTCTTTAAAAAAAGATATAATTTCATTCTTATCCATTGATGTTAAAGATTCTGCGATTTCTTCTAGCGCTTGCATTATTACCTCTATTGTTTCTATACATAGAAACAATAGTATATTTTTAAAGTTTTGTCAATAGTAAGAAGTAACATATGTTTTATTAAAAATAATTTGTATAAGTAGAAATTTATAATATATGCAAGTTTGCAAAATAAAAAGAAAAATTAAGAGCTTGACTTAGAGCTGCTCTAAGGTGTTAGTATTTAAATGTAAATGGATAGACGTAAATTTATAAAAAATACACTTATTACTGCAGCCGGAGCTGTTATTATTGGTGCCGCAGCAGGCTGTGCAAGTAACAAAATTTCAAAAGGAGATAAAAAAATGAAGATATTTGTTATTACCGGAAGTCCGAGAAAAAACGGCAATTCAAACACACTTGTAGATAATTTTATAAAAGGGGCGGAAGAGGCAGGACATAGCGTTGTAAGATTTGATTCTGCCTTCAAAAATGTTCACCCTTGCGTTGCCTGCAATAAATGCGGAATGAACGGTCAATGTGTGTTCAAAGACGATTTTGAATTCGTAAAAAACAATATAGTTGATGCGGATGCAGTTGTATTTGCAACTCCTATGTACTATTTTGGAATTTCTGCTCAAATTAAGGCTGTAATTGACAGATTTTATGCGATTAACGGACAAATCCATATTCCTAAAAAAGCTGTCTTGATTTTAACTTATGCAGACACCTCTTCAAAAGAAGCGCAGCCGATAATCAGCCACTACGAAACATTGTTAAATTATCTTTGCTGGTCTGATGCAGGAAAAGTTATCGCTTCCGGAGTCTGGACAGAGGGCAGTATTAATAATACGCAATATCCGAAACAGGCATATGAATTGGGAAAAAATATTTAGCCAAAAATAAGCATAAATATGGAAATTCGGGAAATTAGAGAAAATAAAATTGCGTTTATGGATTTGCTCTTAATCGGCGATGAAGACGAAAGTATGATTAGCAGATATTTAGAGCAGTCAACGCTTTTTGTTGTGTATGACAGCGGAAAACCTGCATCTTTATGTGCGGTAATGAAAATTGATTCCGATATAATAGAAATTAAGAATCTCGCAACTTATCCCAAATATCAAAATAAAGGATACGCTTCAGCTCTGTTGGATTTTGTATATGACAAATATAAAAATGAATGTAAAGCTCTAATACTCGGAACGGGCGAAAATGAGAAAACATTACGGTTTTATAAAAAGCGGGGGTTTGTAGAATTTGACCGAATAAAAAATTTTTTTATTGATAACTATTCTCACGCTATTTTTGAAAATGGGAGACAATTGAAGGATATGATTTATTTAAAAAAGTTTAGCAGATAATATCTACATACTACAGCTATCCGCGAACTAAATAGATAAAATCGCAGGTTTTATCGGTTGGGCATAACTGCCCAACCGACAGCCTTTGGCATCAAAGTATAGAGGCTGGTTATCATCTGTCAGCAGAGTAAAGTATCGCTCACCATTCGGGGCAACTTTTAATGCCGGTAACTGTATAGTTATTTCATCGCCGTTTTTAAAATTTTCAAGCTGCGGATTCAGTTCCATAAATTTTTTATACAAATCTGTTTCCTGCAGTTTTTTGCCTTCAAGAGATGTTTCGTTCAGCGAGGTTGTGTTATCTAAATTGTCGCCTAAAAACTTCTTTAGAATATCTGCAGGCGACAAGTCATACTTATTGCCAATTTCCTCTCCGGCTTTTAATTCTACCTGTATGCGATTAATTTCATTAGTATTGAGCGATTGAGTACATGCGGTTTTATCCAGACTATTGGCGTAATAATTAGAGTTAAGTTGTATATCAAGGGCTTTACCGTCAACGTAAACATTTCCGATATTTAATTTTTTATTGTTAAAGCCCTCCCTTTCGTTAAACCTAGCTGCAATTTCTGTAGATTTTGCGGCTTTAAGCTGTGGTATATCAAGAGTCTTTATTTCGGAAGTTTTAGCTTGAATCTCTTCCCAAGAAGAAACTTTTTTGCCTGTTTCATCAAAATAAAGGACATCGCCGCCTTTTGTATGCAGAGTAAAGTATTTGACTCCATGGCTGTTACACTCTAGAGCCGGTAGCTGAACTGTTCCGTTGAAATCAGGCTTAAAAACATCGTCTTGATATTTTCCGAACTGTTCTTTAGTAAACATGTCTGGATTTACATCTGCACTGATAAAGCTTTTATATAAATCAGTATTTTCCAATCTTGTCAAGACAACATCATATCTACTGTCTTTTTGAACTATACGCGAAGTGTTATCAAGGTTATCTCCGAGAACTTTTTTTAGAAAATCAGCCACCTTCCTGTCCCTAGCATCCACTTCATCTCCAAACTTCACTGAAACTAATACAAGGCTCGAAGTATTGTTGTCATTCAATGTGAAGTTAGCAAAATCTCTATCAATACTGTTTCTGTAAAAATTCGATTTAGCATCATATTCAACGTGCTTATTGTTTACACGCACGTCCTGTAATGCTGCTTCCGTCGGAACAGAAACCGTTTGTTGATAGATTTTTTGTATATTTTTTGAAAGCTTATCATTCCAGTCTTGCCCGATAAATTGTTTTACTTTATCCAGAAATATGCCATAATTACCGCAGCCCTGAAAATCTCCCCAGGAAACTTTTTTATTTCCGTCAAGATCCTGCCATCCGTCGCATTTGTCTTGATCAAATTGAATATTTTGTCCTACAAATATTGAATTAGGATTTTTTATATTATTTAATTCCTGCAGTCTTTCTACACTTGTATTAAACATTTGCGCAAGGTGACTTAAAGTGTCGCCTTTTTTTACGGTGTAATTGCCCATAGCACTCCTTTTATTTTTTTTATAATATAACGGCATTATTATGCCGAAACTTTAGAATATTGAGAAAAAACTTAACAAAAATTTACAGAACTTCTTTTAAATATTCATTATTTAGTAATACGGGCACGAAAAAAATGCTTAATCCATTTTTCTACAGTCCTGTTAATTTTTCCTGTTCTTCCGGATATCTTGCCCCTGCAATTTCAATGCTTTCAATGTGTTTTCTGATATCGGCAAGCTCATCTGGTGTAAAAGCAATATCTTCTGCTCCAATATTTTCTTCTAATCTTTCGACCTTCTTTGTTCCCGGAATTGGTACAATCCACGGTTTTTGATGTAAAAGCCAGGCAAGTGCTATCTTAGCTGGTGTTGTTTGTTTTTTATCCGCAAGCTCTTTTACGTAATCCACGAGAACAATATTCTTCTCTAAGTTTTCGTGATTAAAACGCGGGATTGTACTTCTAAAATCAGTTTTATCAAAAGTTGTATCTTTATTAAATCTGCCTGTTAGGACGGCTTTGCCCAGAGGTGAAAATGGAACAAATCCGATTCCTAATTTTTCTAAAGTATCTAATAAACCCTCTTCCGGTTTTCTGTACCACATTGAATACTCGCTCTGAACGGCACATACAGGGCAGACTGCATTTGCTCTGCGGACAGTATTTACCCCTGCTTCAGAAAGCCCGAAATTAAGAACTTTCCCCTCTTCAATCAGTTCCTTAACACATCCCGCAACATCTTCAATTGGAACATTCGGGTCAACTCTGTGCTGGTAGTATAAATCAATATGGTCTGTTCTTAAACGTTTCAATGAACCTTCAACCGCCTTTCTAATAGTTTCAGGGCGGCTTGAAAGCCCTGTAGGTCTGTTAGAGGCGTCAAGTTTGTAGTTATCAAAATCATAGCCGAATTTTGTTGCAATAACTACGTTATTTCTAAAGGGCTCAAGTGCTTCGCCTAAAATTTCTTCATTCTCAAACGGGCCGTAAACCTCTGCCGTATCAAAAAAGGTTACACCGAGTTCTACAGCTTTTCTTATAGTTGCAATTGAATCCTTCTTCTCCGGAAACGGCGGGTAGCTCTGGGTAAATCCCATGCAGCCCAAGCCGATACAGGAAACTTCAAGTTTATTCTGTCCTAAAAATCTTTTTTTCATATTACTCTCCTTTCCATATTTTCATTATAGAAAATTAGAGTTACTCTCAGTCAAATAAATAGTTTAATTAATTTTCAACCTGTTTGTAAAGAAACATATGGTTTGATTATTTTAGGCAACATAAATTTGAAATATTAAATAAATGAGCAAATTTGCAATTTTAAGAATATAAAGTTACTGTCATAAAAACAAATTAAAATATATAAGTTAACTCTGCATTTTATCAAGCAGAGTTTTAATT
>CALUSZ010000040.1 GCA_944323495.1 Candidatus Gastranaerophilales bacterium | reverse complement strand
TAAAAAATCATAATTAAACTTAAATCCGCTCATGAACGTGAGGTACTCATCCTTTTCGGGCTTGTAAATACTAAAATAGAAGTCAAATAAAAGACTTTCTATAAGGCTCCCAACCTTGATATACATTATGCCATAGAATATTTTTTTATGCAAGTAGAATTTTATAAACTTCGAGTTAATGAAAGCAGGATTTCTTGTGGAATATATGTGTTTTTTACGCCGGAATCAGTGTTTGCCATAAAAAATTCTACGGTTTCTCCCGGCATTATTCCAAGTTTGTCGAATGGTATTCGAATATCAATAACATCTTTATAAATAATTTCAATACCTTCAGGGTTTTCAAGCGTCCACATGTTTGGATGTAATACTGATGCCAGTCTTATCGGGTAAAGGGTTTCTTTTACTAGCGTCAGTGTAAGTTCGTGCTCAAATTTTTCTACTAAAATCGGATATGGATTATCTGTTTTGCTTATTAGTCTTATGAAGGCTCTGTCACCTATTCTTATAGCATTTCTGGTGTAGATATAGAATTGGTTGATTCTATCGACAAAGCTGATTTCACCGGAACCTTTGTTAACATGCAGTCTGAAATAAATATTGTTATTGTCGCAGCCGAATAAAATTTTATCAACATTTTTATTTTCTCTAAATACAGGCCCGTCAAGCATGCTTATAGAGCCGGCGTTGTACCAGTCATCACTGCTTGAGATTAAGCCGTCCATTTTTGGAGAAATATTTCTTTTAGGGTGTTTGAAGGGTACTTCTATTGTTGTAATTAATGTATTATCTAACTCCTGCGGGTATGTCAGACCGAGTATTAGATATACATTTTTTAACCGTTCTCTAAACATATAGTCAAAGACAAAATCCTGTCCGGAATTATTAGGCTCTCCATACCACCAGAACCAGTCGCTTCCCTCAGCAATTAAAAGTTCTCGTTTTGCATACTTAATATTTGGATTATTTTTATGCTCTTTAATAAAGGCTTCAAAATCATCTTTAGTTTTTTTAAGCAGCGCCCAGGCTTTGTTTTTTTCAGGTTCACCTATCCAGTACTGGAAAGTTTTATCAATCCAGGAGCCTGAATGTATTTTCTTTAGACTCTTTTTGTGCTTATCCTTTTCAATATAATCGCTTATTAAAACAGTTTCAAGGCTATCATCTTTTTCAAGAAGCGAATAAAATTTTTCAAGAAAATCTCTTCCGTCATTCTGGTAATTTTCCCAGCAGTTTTCGCAGTCGGAAGCTATTGTTAGGAGATGATTTGCATCGGGTGATACAAGAAGTTTAGTTTGAATGGTTTTTATTTTGTCATACAAATCCCCTGATGCCATCTCAGAGTTAATTCCAGCATATTCAAAGTTTATAAGGTTAGGGATTGACCTATCTCTGAATATAACATCTATTTCTGATTCTTTGGTTTGATATGTATAGACTTTAAGCAAATGATAAGGGTCATTCAAATTTCCCTTGAAATCCCTGATAAAATCAAAGTTTATAGAATTTGCAAGAACGCCCTCGTCTGAAATTGTCCATTTTATTCCCTCTTTTGCAAGTAAGTTTAATGTCTTTGGACCCAAACACAGTTCTGGAGGCCATATTCCTTTTGGTCTTACACCAAAAACTTCTTCGATTCTATCCAGAGCGCTTGTTATCTGATATTTGGCATCATCAAGCATTCCTAAAGAAGCTGGAAGCCCCTCTGTTGTTATTACTGATTTGACAGAAGCTTTTATATCAATCAGAATCGGTAAAATTGCGTGATAATAAGGACTTGTTGTAAGCTCAATTCTACCGGATTGTATATATTTTTTGTACGTTGGAATAATTTCTCTAATAATTTGCTTTTGAATATCTAGTATTTCAATACGGTCTTTTTTTGTATAGCCATACTGCTTACCCCATAATTCTCTTAATCTGGGATATCTTTCATAATGAACCGGATCTATCCATACCAGATTAAACAAAGCCATTAAATCAGACAATTCTTGCGGGGTATATTCCTCTATATTAGGTAAATCTTTTGAAAATCTTTTTTGATACAATGCCTTATAGTTTTCACTTTTATATATCATTGTTTCATAATTAGAGCTAAAGAAATTGTTTAAAATAAACGCACGCTCTTCATCATTTAGGCATTCTGTATCAGCCGCAGATAATTCTGAGTGAATATCGTTATACCCGTTTTGTGCATAATCTATTATTGAATCCAAAAGAGCAGGTACTATATTAAAATTGAGTTTTAAATTTGGGAATTTCTCTAAAATAAGCACCATATCCAGATAATCTTTAACCGCGTGCAGTCTTACCCAGGGCATTAGGTAAGTGCCTTCTAATTCATAGACCGGTTGATGCATATGCCAGTATATGGCAAGAGAAAGTTTGTGCTTGTTCATACATTTAGAGTATACATAAAATCTAATCTGACATCAAGCCTTCACAAAGAACAAATCTTCCTAAAAGTTCTATTTCACAGTATTTTTTTAGAGAATCAACAAGGCATTTGTTTTCGCAAAAACCGCCTGACAAGTAAATTTTTTCCGGTTTTTTACAAAAATTCCAAGCGTTAAACGCGATTCCGTGTACAAATTTTGAAACCGCAGACTCAGGTTTTGCACCTTCCGATATAGCGTCCATAATTTTTTCCATACCAAAAATTCCGCAGGTTACATTAAATTTTTCTTCTTCAAAGCTTAAATCTTCTGTTTTAAGCCCGTAAAACTTTAATAACATCTCTACAGTTGCTCCGGTAGAGCTGGCGCAAGAGGTGTTCCAGTCCATATCGTGAAACTTATTATCCTTAAACTTTATCCATTTAGCGTCTCTGCTTCCCAAATCCAATATTGTAGCGTCTGAATCTATGTTCCGTTTTTTTGCACCTTTTGCAAGCGCAATTATTTCATTTTCATTGGCATTAGCCATATGCCCGCAGGAAGCGTCTGGTTCTATATTTTGAGATTTAATTATAGCTGAAGGTAAAATATAATAATATTTATCACCATATTTCCCCCCCCCATATTTACCCCCTTTGCAGAAAGACAAGAACTGTTTATCAAAACAGTTCTTGTCGCTTATAATCTTTGAATATGTTGTTCCCGCATCTAAATAAAGCATACTAAAATCTCATGAAATTCATCTTGTGTTTTTCAAGATAAGTCTTTAAATCGCGTTTAATTTCAGGACACAAAATATAAAGAACTATAATGTTTGGAACGCATAATGCAATCATCATAGCGTCTGTAATATCAATTACTGATTTAACGTTCATAGCAGAGCCGATTATTATAAATAAGCAATAGATGAGGTTAAATGCTAAAACACGTTTTTTCCCTTCCCCAAACAAGAATGTCCAGGCTTTTTGTCCGTAATATGCCCAGGATATTAATGTAGAAAGAGCAAACATTATTGCAATTGCGGAAAGTATAATCGGGAAGAACGGAATTACAGACTGGAATGCGTTTGAAGCAAGTTCTATACCGGAAATCTTTCCGACTTCGTATTGATTAAGTACGCCTGAAAATATTATTGCAAAAGATGTAAACAAGCATAAAACACCTGTTAAGAATGTTTCAATAAGTGCTACAAAGCCTTGTGATACGGGCTCTTTTGTCTGTGCTGTTGCATAAACGATAGCAGCAGCGCCAGTTCCGGCTTCGTTACATTGTACAGAACGTCTTAAACCGATAATAATTGTCCCAAATATACCACCCGCAACAGCCGTCGGTTGGAAAGCTTCTTTCAAGATAAGCATAATAGCGTGCGGTATATTTACAAAGTTTGCACAAATAACAATCAAGCCGGATACAATATACATAATACACATTGTAGGAGTCAATATTGTTGTAACTTTTGCTATACTCTTAATTCCGCCTACAATTACCATACCAATCAGTATTGCAACAATAAGCCCGATAACCCAGGTAAATCCGTTAAGGAAACTATGCTCTCCGCCTGTTATGAATACCATCTGATGAGCTGTCTGATTAATTTGAATCATATTACCGCCTGTTATACCGCCTCCGATACAAAGTATTGCATAAACTACAGATAGAGGCTGTCCTAACCAGCGCATCTTTTTTCTTGTAAGACCGTGTGCAATATAATGCATCGGACCGCCTGATACAGAACCGTCAAGATTAAATCTTCTATATTTAACAGCAAGAGTTGCTTCTACAAACTTGATAGACATACCTAAAAGTGCACCTGCAAAAATCCAAAATGCAGCACCCGGTCCGCCGATTGAAATAGAAATAGCAACACCTGCGATACTTCCGATACCAATTGTACCGGATAATGCCGTTGCAAGAGCCTGAAAAGATGAAACTTCTCCAAAGCCTTCATGGCTTTTTTCTGCAGGTTTTCTGATTACGTCGATTGCATGTTTGAATCCCCATACAGAAATTCCTTTAAAATATATAGTAAAGAAAAATCCTGCAATAAGAATCCAGAAAATAATCAAAGGTACATCATAGCCGCAAATTTTTATCGGGAAAAATATTAATCTTGCAACCGCATCAGATATCGGTGCGATGTTGTTATCCATAAATTCATCTACTGTCATTGCCTGAACAGAGCTCAGACTCATTAACATTGTAAAAAACATAAATAAAATTTTCTTCATAATCTCTTTCCCTTAATTTCCGACTAATGTGTCCAACTTTATTTATTCTATCAAAAACATGTCAAGTTCTTACAAAATCTTTACAATTGGGGGTAAATGTTACATTTATGGTAAAATAAATTAAAGTGATAATTGGGGAGATATTGTATGAAAAGCTTTTTGAAATATTTGGGTATAATAGTTGCAAGTTTTATTGCATTAGCATATTTATGTTTTTTGTTTGTAATTCCAAATGTAATAGATTTGAATAAATACAAACCGGAGGCTCAAAAACTTGCGGAAGAGTATGTAAAATTAAAGGTTGATTTTGAAAACCCCAAAATTATTACAACTCCACTTTTAGGAGCAGGAATTAAGGCTGATAATGTATCTATCAAACTCCCTGATAATTCAATACTCTTTTCAGCAGACAGCATAAAGACAAGAATCGCAATTCCAAGTTTGTTTTTATTAACAGTAAAAGTTTCCTGTCTTGAAGTCGAAAAACCGTTTGTAAACTTAGAAATAATAAATGATGAAAATTTCAAAATAGTTAAATTAATAGAACGCCTTGTTAATCCGGCAAAAGAACAGAAGCTTGAAGAAGCTAAACAGACTGTTGAGGCTGAAGGGTTTAAGTTTGATCCGGCATGGATAAGAATTAAGGTACCGGTTGTAAAACTTAATAATTACAGAGTTCTTGTAAATGATTTAAAATCAAAACATTATCTGGAGCTTAAGGGTGATGAATTAGTTCTTGGATATTTTAACGGAAAAACTGCAAAGCTTAAGACTTATGCAGAATTATACAGTGATGAGAACAAAAATATTACGGCTGATGTTGATATTAATACATTCCTCCCTGAGTTTGGAACTAAACTTGATGAAGAAGATGATCCTGCTCAAAGGCTTGATATTCCGTTTGTTAATCCGGTAACGATGTATAGAAATTATGATTTGAAAGCAAATCTTGAGACGAAATTGCGTATAAGGAATCATCATGGCAATTTAACTTCATACGGTCATTTTAATATCAATGATGTAACCCTCAAGGTATCTGATTTAATACTTCCTCCAAGCTACGTTAGAGCAAAGACTTTTGGCTCTAATCTGGATTTAGATACAAATATTTATCCGGTAAAAGAACAAAATATTCAGCTTTTAGGAAAACTTAACTATGGCCGACACCCGAAGATTGATATGAATATTAAAACCGGCAATATCCAGTTTAATGATATGCTGATTTTAACAAAGGCTTTTCTTGATTCTTTACATATAAGAAACGAACTTGCCCAGATTAAGGCAGAAGGAAGCCTTAAGGCTGATTGTTATGTAAAAACTAACTTGAAAAAACTTACATCAAACGGTTCTATTATTGTAAAAGACGGCGGTGTAAGCGTTAGAAATTTAGGCAAAGTTTTATCTAATGCAAATATTAATATCAAGCTTGATAATAATATTCTTGATATAAGAAATTCAAGTATTCTTATTGGAAATTCTCCATTGAATATTGATGGTAAGATTGATGAAAAATCGGTTGCAGATATTGACATAAAGGCTGATAAAATTCCTCTTCCGATTTTGTTTAATGCATTTGCGCCGGAGAATATAAGAAGCAGATACAATTTTAAATCAGGAGCTGCTTCTCTTGATTTAGGCCTGAAGGGTAAACTTAAAGACGCTGTTGCGGGGCTTAAGTTTGGACTTGATAATCTTAATATCTCTGATAGCAGTATGGCCGTTTTGAATAAGAAACTTGCAGGTGAATTCTTTGTTGATAAGAAAGATTTGAGAGGAAAAATTGATAACAGCGGGTTTGAAATAAGGCTGCCTAAGACAAATTCAGTTCTTTCAGCTCCGCTTGCAAATATAGAAGTGGCTGAAGGCAATGTTACTATAAAAGAAAATAATATTCTGTTAAATGACAAATCAAAAATCAAGTATTCCGGACTGGTAGAGGATTACAGCAATCTTGAATCAATTAATTTCACGGCAGAAGGAAGCTTGAATACCGAGGATTTAATAAAACTTATCGGACGGGAGTTTAAACCGTTTATTCATTCAAAGGGTGCTGTGCCTGTTAAATTAACGCTTGATGGTAATAAAAAGAAACAAACGCTTTTTGTACAGGCCCTTAGTGATAAAGAAAACTTTATTACACCTGTTGATTTTAGTGCATTAACTGGAAAAAATACTTCTTTGCAATCAGTTATTGATTTTAAAGAAAACAGAATAAAAATTAAGAAAACAGGGCTGTTTACAAGAACTGTAACGGTTGATGAAAAAGGAAACGAGATTGTTAATCTTAATGAAGTTTTTGGAATCGACGGAACTGTTGCAGGGCGTATGATTAACCTGATTAAGATTACAATGCCAAAAGCTTTGGAAGGTAAAATTTATGTATTCCCGAATTCTGCATTCACGCTTGACGGACGCGCTTTTGTATTGGGAGAAACGGCGTCTCCTAGAATGCGTGGCGGATTTACAGTTAAAAACCTTTCAATACCAGAGCTATTCTTGACATTAAGAGAAGCAAATCTTAGATTCAGGGGCGGAAATGCTGATTTTGAGCTAAAAGATTTAATCCTCAATGAATCTGATATTCAAACTCAAGGGTCTATCAGTCTTGCTCCGGCTTCTGTTTTAAATATTACTAAACTTGATGTTAATTCAAGATACTTCAATGTTGATAAGCTTATGAAAGTATCTGATGCAGCAATGAGATACGTTCCAAAATCCTCCGGAGGAGCTCCTGCTACTAAATCAGAAGCTAATATTCCGGTTGAAATCCAGAACGGTTCAATAAACTTTGAAAGAATTATCTCCGGAAAAATTGATATAAGAAACACAATTGCAAAAATCTCTATGGCAAGAAATGTTTTCTTTATAAGAGATATGAGGACAAATATATTTAAGGGTAGAGCCGGCGGAAATATTTCAGTAAATCTTGTCTCTATGCTCCTTAATATTAATATAAACGGCCGCGGAATTGATGTTGCTCAAGCTCTCTATGACGGAGCCGGCATGAAAGATACCCTTTCCGGTACTGCAAGATTTAATGCTGATTTATCTTTGCAGGGTACGACATTTGAACAACAGGTTAAGAGTCTTAAGGGTACTGTAGATTTTGATGTTAAAGACGGTCAGTTCGGGCCTTTTGGTAAGCTTGAAAACCTTATTATTGCTGAAAATATCCGTGAGTCTCAATTTTTCCAGACAGCTTTGGGGGGTATAATAAGCGGGCTTACGACAATTGATACGACACATTTTTCGGAACTAAAAGGAAATATTCATTTCTTAGACGGTATCTGTTATCTGGAGCCGGTAACTTCTCTGGGAGATATTTTGAGCCTGCATATTTATGGCGATTTTGATATTTTGAGAAATTATGCGGATATGAAGGTTCGTGCAAGAATGGCATCATTGATTTCAAATCTTTTGGGCCCGATAGGTGCAATTAATCCGGCAAACTTGATTAACAGCGCAGCAAGCCTTAATATCGTAACAGCAAAGGCTTTCTCGATTTTCTGCGAGATGATTCCTGAAGAAGATATGGCTGCTATTCCGAGTTTTGCAAACAGTTATATTGATAATGCTGCAACAAAGTTCCAGCTTGTAGTGAGAGGGGATGCTGCAAAGCCGCTAAAACTTGTTAAATCATTTAAATGGCTTGCTACAGAGAGTGAATATCAGAATGCTGTAGATTATGTAAACTCAATCCCTGAGCCTGTTGAAGGAAGTGAAGCTACAACTATAGAAGAGGTTGTACAGGAGGTTGAAGCGGAAAAGAAAACTTTAAGATATAAAATTAAGAACCTTTTCAATAAAGATGAATAATCTTAAACAATGTTAAAACGACGATTTATAAGACGATGTTTATTTTCTTTGAAATCTTGTTCTGATATATACAAGCAAGCCTGTTTATCAACATTCATTATATTAAAAAGTGTAAAAATATCTGATGAAATGTTAAACATACTAAGCGGTGTAATCTTATAAAGTCCTTCTATGAATTCTACAGTACAGTCCTGTACAAAAGTCAAATCTATTCCAATAGAAAAGCCGCTATAATTTTTTACTTCTTCATATAAACGTTTGCATTCTCTTGCATCAAGTTTAGGAGAAAGCGGGGTAAGTATGCAGAACTTATCAAATAATTTAATTTCCATATTTTTATTGTAAAGTTTTACATTAGAAATATGAATTATCAAAAATTATGAAAAATCTATAACTTTAGATTGAATCAACAAATATTGTTTGTTCTCTGTCAGGCCCTACGCTTATAATACCAATAGGGGCGCCTATTAAATCCTGAACTTTTTCAATGAATTTTTTTGCATTTCCCGGCAAATCCTCATATTTTCGTATTCCGCTCAGTTCAGTTTTCCAACCGGGCAATGTTTCATATATAGGCTCTAAATACTTATGTATAAATACATCTGTCGGATATGAGGTATAAATTTTATCATTTCTGCAATCTTTATATGCAGTACAAATTTTGATTTCATCAAAACTATCAAAAACATCAATCTTTGTTAGAGCAACTTTTGTAATTCCTGCAACCAGCACAGCGTATTTCATAATAACTGAATCAAACCATCCGCATCTTCTGGGTCTGCCGGTTGTAACGCCAAATTCATGCCCTATTTCTTGTATTTTCTTTCCAGTCTCATCTGTAAGTTCTGTAACAAAAGGGCCTTCTCCTACTCTTGTTACATATGCTTTTGACACCCCTATAACTTCATCTATCATAGAAGGTCCGTATCCGCTTCCAACAGCTGCCCCTCCGCCGATTGGACTTGAACTGGTTACAAAAGGGTAAGTACCATAATCAACGTCAAGCATTACTCCCTGTGCGCCTTCAAATAATATTGTCCTGTCCTTATGTCTATTCAGCATATCCTGCCAGTCAAAGCATACATAAGGTTTAAATAGTTCTGCATATTTTTCGCACAAAGAAAGAATACAGTCCTTTGTGTACTCCTCTAAGCCATATACCTGTTTTAATGTTTTATTTTTTATAGGTAATACCATGTCAAGCTTTTTACTTAAAGCTTCGTATGAGTATAAATCTTGAATTTTAAATCCTATACGAGCATATTTGTCTGTATAAGTCGGCCCTATTCCCTTTTTTGTAGTTCCGATTTTTCCTTTACCGGCATGAGCTTCTGTATAGCCGTCGACTTCTATATGATATGGCATTGTAATTGATGCAAGAGGTGAAATTTTAAGGTTTTTTAAGTCAACTCCTTCTGACTTAAGTTCATTTAATTCTCTTTCAAAAGACTCAGGGTGTATAACGGTTCCTGCCCCTATAAAACAAATAGTCTCATCGTATAGAATTCCGGAGGGTATTATGTGAAATTTATAAGTTTTCCCATTTGTTACAACTGTATGTCCTGCATTACATCCGCCCTGATATCTAATAATCATATCAGCCTGTTCTGCAAGCAAATCAGTTATTTTAGCTTTGCCTTCATCTCCCCATTGCGCTCCAATTACAACTGTGTTTTTCATCATTTTCTCCGTATAAATCTAAAAAAGCCGGTTAAATCCGGCTTTACTGTTGAGCTTGTTTTGCTGCCCTCTGTTTTGCCTGTACGTCCAGCATAGAATTATGTGCCATCATATAGACAGAACATATTTTGTAATTTTTTAAATACCATGCGCAATTTTCTTGCATACATACAATTTCAACCTGTGAGCCTACGCTCATCAAAGGACATAAAGGTATTGCTTTTTCTTGATCACGAGGTGCCATTATTATCTCCTATCTTCTTATTTTGCCATTTTTAGTAAATTACAATTCTCACTGCGTTTTTTTTCTTGATCTTTGTAAATTTTTGTTCTGTTAATAACTTCTTCAAAATCGATTTCATGAGCGTTAAAATCCGGACCGTCTACACACGCAAATTTTGTTTCGCCTCCGACAGTAAGTCTGCAAGCTCCACACATGCCTGTACCATCAACCATAATCGGATTCATACTTGCTTCTGTATAAATCCCTCTGTCTCTGGTCATATCAGCAACAGCTTTCATCATAGGCATCGGGCCTACTGCTATTGCATAATCAACTTTTTCACGGTTCATAATTCTTTCAAGAACACCTGTTACAAAGCCTTTTTCTCCCAAACTGCCATCATCTGTAGTAATAAACAGTTCACTGCAGGCATCTTTCATTTTATCCTGCCAAAAAATTAAATCCTTGGTTCTTGCACCCATTATCATATAGACTTTGTTTCCGGCTTCCTTGAAAGCTTTAGCTATTAAATAGCATGGCGCAGCACCATAGCCACCCGCCAAACAAACAACTGTCCCATACTTTTTTATATTTGTAGGCTGACCCAAAGGCCCAACAATATCAACAAGCTCATCACCCTCATTTAAAGATGCCAGTTTCTTTGTTGAATATCCTACAGCCATAAATACCAGAGTAAGCGCTCCTGTTTCTTTATTCACATCTGCTATTGTTAATGGCACACGCTCGCCATTTTCTTCTGCCCTAAATATAATAAATTGCCCCGCCCTTGCGTTTTTAACAACATAAGGCGCCTCTACAGTAATCTCGTACTGATTCGGACAAAGCTCTTTTTTAGTTAATATTTTATAACCCATATACTTAAAGCTCCAAACTTACAAAAACATATTACCACAAATATGTTATACACTCAATATGTAAAAATAATTAACATGTCAGCCCTAAAACTACAAAAAAAAACCTTTCTAATTTAGAAAGGTTTGGAATTTTTTTAATTAATTCCTCATGTGTAGAAGGTTAGTGTGTAGGTTGTATGAAAGGTTTGTGTTATGTGTTTCGTGTTTATTTAATGTTTGTCATTTGACTTACATATATATAAAGTATATTTTTGTTCGCGAATTGCGCAATACTCTATATATTGTTACAAAACTTTACATACAAAATTTATAAATTGATAATAAGTTCAAAAATCCCTTCTGAATACGTTGGATGAGCAAAACAGCATTTTTTTAAATCATTTAAATTTAAATTGTTTTGCATAGCAATGAGGAATGTATGTATTAAGGCAGAAGCCTCTTTTGAGACTATGTGAGCCCCGTAAATTTTATTATCTTTGATAATAACCTTTATAAAACCTTCCGGCGCATCGTCGCACCACGCTTTTCCAAGTGCTGTAACAGGAAGTTTTTTTATTGTGAATGTAGCGTCACAATCCTGTTCTCGACATCCGAGCCATGCAATTTCCGGTTCGCCGTAAATAACAGAAGGCGTGAGGTTTTTATCATACGGTATTCCGAGAGCAAGCTCTTTTGCCTGGTGGATTGCAAAATGCGCAAGTTGAATTTCTCCGCATGCATCTCCGAGAATATTCTCGCAATAAGAATCTGTCTGAACCGGCACGCGTCCCGCGGCAGAAAGTATAAAATCTGGAGAAATTCTATCACCATTCTTTAAAATTGCTGTGTAATTATCAATACTATCTATACCGGAATTAAGATAAAATTTTATTCCCTTTTGTTTAAAAATTCGCTCAATTCTTTTTGACACTTCAATATCAGCTATTGGTAACAGATGTTCTTTTGTTTCAATAATATGAACTTCTACACCAAAATTACTGAAAATCCTTGCCCATTCGATTCCGATAGCGCCCGAGCCGACTATCAGAACGGTTTTGGGAAGCTTTTTTATATTCAAAACGTCGTCGGAGCTTAAAATGAATTTGCCGTCAAATTCCAACCCTTTTAATTCTCGAGGTTTTGCTCCCGCAGCAAGGATTATTTTATCAGCCCTGTAGGTTTCTTCTCCGGCTAAAATGAGATTTTTATCCACGATTTTAGCCTCTTTATATATAGTTTTAACCCCGGAATTTTTTACAGCAAGTTCAAGTGCTTTTCTCACTTTTTCAACAGTTTTATCTTTCTTTTCGACAACTTTTGTAAAATCAAATTCAAGTTTCTCAAAACTCAAACCGATACTTTCTGAATTACAGATATCAGCGTACAGCTGGGAAGAATGGAGAAAAGATTTAGTCGGAATACACCCCCTGTTAAGACAAGTGCCCCCCAATTTATCTTTCTCAAACAAAACAACTGAGTATCCCTGTCTTGCCAAAAGCATTCCTGCAGTATATCCAGCAGGCCCTCCGCCTATTATTCCGTAATCAAAACTTTCCATATGATTATTTTATCATATTAATTTAAACTTTCATACTGCCGGAATAGTTTGGCTTTTTATTAAAATATTTTTGTAAATCCGAGGCTCCGGCATTTCTAATAACAGGAGTTACGATATTTGATGCTAAAATACTTGCTCCAACTGTTCCTACGGTTGTCATGTAATTTTTATAAGAGTAATAGGATTCTGTTGGGAATTTAGGATTATTTTTCAACACTTCGTCTAAATCCAGGGAAAGTTTTCCGACCTTATCACCATACAAGTCTTTGTTTTTATTAAGAAAATCTCTGACTTTTTGCGGCGCAATCTTACCGGTTGATGCCAGTTTAGAAATTATTTTTTTAGTCATTTGTGTAATAAGGAAAAACGAACCGATATTAACGACAGCGTCAAGCACTTCCTGCGGAACCAGAAACATTTTTTGTTCTCTCGGGATTTTAGGGTTAAATAATAAAGCTCCGATTTGGGCGGCAGAAGAGAGTCCCCAGCCGATTGTACCTGTAACAACAAGCATTTTAGCTGTATTTTTTTTGAAATTTTGATAAACCCACTCAAGCGGAGATCTAAAGAAATTAGGTTTTGTCATTTTTCTTTACCTCCTTTCCTTTATTGGTTTTATCGTTAAGCAAATTGGTTAAGAATATCGTAATAGGAGCATCTAATACAAAGTTTGTTACGCACATTGCTGCCAGAGCCAAACCCATAGCTAAGGCGCTTCTATAATTCTTTAAAAATTTTTCATTGTTAGCAATTTCAGTTAAAAATCTTTTAGGAAGCAGAGTTTTGCTGAATTTAGATTTTCCATTAATATTTGTCATATTCTCAACAGCAGTATATATAGGTCCCCGTACAACAAACATTCCAACAGCTGTTCCCGCAACAATTTTTGCAATAGTTCTGTTTCTTGCAACTGTTCTGGTCTCTTTATCAACTTTGTGGTTGTAGTAATCTATAACAGGCTGGGTAACAAGAGCTGTTGCTCCGAGTACACCTCTGTTTGTATGCGGTTTTGATACCCAGTTATCAAAATTATTTCTTTGTTCTATTTTTTTTGCCGAGTCTTTTGCTGTATGTAAAGGTGTGGCATCAACGGCTTTTTGTATTATTCTGTCCTGAAGTCTCTGCCACCATTTTCCATGCATGGAGATATTATATTGTTGTTCCGGCTGTATTCTCATAAATTACACTTCTTCCTAATCCTATAAAACATGTGAAGCTTTAAAATTGACTTTTATTAGAAAATTGTTACAATTTGCTTAACATTTAGCTAAATTCTTCTTCAAGCCATTCTACAAGAGGTTTATCCTCTCCGAAGAATATGTTAAATTCTTTTTCAATTTTTGAACTTCTTAAAAATCTTCTATCTATATTATATGAAGCAGGCTCTGTTCCATCCTGGGCAAAACCCGTTATCTTATGTGAAATTTTATCATATACTTCTGCATAATTTAAATCTAAATCCACGCAAAACGGGATACGTTTTTTACCCCTATTATCATATGATATCAATCCAAAAGTTCTGCAAATAATAGCTCTTGCAGGATAGACCGAACATCTTGAATTAACTAAAAAAGGGCACTCATACATTTTTTCTCTGGATTTCTCAAGGAGTGTTTTAATATTTTCATTAATTCTATCCTTAACAGAATCCTCAAGTTCATTGTAATAAAACATCATATTAACATACTCAAGCTCTGAAATCGGATATTCTCCTTCTCTGCAGCAGTACGCACATCCCTCCTTACATTTAATAAAAGGACGCTGGGCATCAAACATTTTATTCAGCTCTTTGTCAAGAAAATTTAAGTATTCCCTAAATCGTGTTATCACTCTTAAGCCTCTTTTCTTTAATGGCTTCATACCGTTCAAGCTTGGTAAACAATTGGGAATTAATCTCGCCGCCAATAAGAATCAGAATAGACGTATAATAAAGCCACATCATCATAACTGCAAATCCGGCAATAGTTCCATATACAAAGTTATATGTGTGTAAATTATTGATATACACAGAGAAAAGCCAGGAGCCTAATAACCATGAAATACAGAAAAATATAGACCCGGGAAGAGCACTGTGCCTGCGCAGTTTTTCATTGCCGCTCAAATCTGGAAGAATATAATAACTTAAATAAGCCATTATAAATAATGTTAAAAACGCTATCGGCCAGCGGACAAATAACATAATATTCGCCAGATGCTGCGTCATACCTATATATGCGACCAAAAATTTTATAATAACTTTACCAAAAACAATTAATGTAACGCTTAAAAACAATACTAATGTGCTTACAAACACCATAATAAGAGCCAAAAGCCTTGAATATAAAAAGCTTCTGGTTTCTTTAACTTTATATGCCCTATTTAAACCCTTTGCTACAATTGCGACGGTGTTTGTAGATAAAAATAGCGTAATACAAAACCCTAATACAGCTACCAAACCGCCTTTTTTAAAGAAAAATACCTCATTCAGAACGGTATTTACAACATTTAATACATCATGTGGCACAATACTCTGCATAAAAACAAATATTGGCTGCATAAAGTATTGCTTTCCCATATATCCGAACAATGCGGTCAGAAATAGAATAAATGGGCAAATCCCTATACAGAGCATAAATCCCATCTCAGACGCCATGCCGAAAAAATCATGCTCTACAACGGAGTTGATAATATTTTTTACTGTCCTAATCTTTCTCTTCACAACTTAATTTCTTTCAGTATTTTTTTTACAGCCTCTTCCAGCCCGGCTTTTATTGTGCATCCGGCAGCAAAAGTATGTCCGCCGCCTCCGAAAGCTGAACAAATTTGTGCAACATCGGCTTTTTTGCTTCTCATAGAGACTTTAGTTAATTTAGTGTCAACCTCTTTTACAACAAAAGACACTTCTGTTGTATCAATAGCACGCAGAGTTTCAGCAAGTCCGTCAGTATAGTCATCTCCTGCGGAGAATTTTTCTAAATCCTTTTTATATACTGTAGTATAGGCTATTTTATTATTATTTAAAAATACTGCTTTATTTATACAATAGTTTTGGAACATTACAAGATTTTTTGTCTTGCTCTCATAGCATTTTTTGTATATAAAATTAGGATTTGCTCCGGCTTCAACCAAATCTGCAGCAGCCCTAAGGGCAGAGGATGAAGTGTTTTCAAATCTAAAATTCCCTGTATCTGTCATTATTGCGGTATACAGACATATAGCAGAATCTTTATCAATCTTCCAGCCATTTTCTTTAAAATAATTAAATAAAACTTCCCCGCAGGAGCTTGCATCAGGCTCGATAATCTGATAATCACCAAATCCGGGATTAGTTTTATGATGGTCTATATTAACTCTGCATTTTGCCTTATCAAAAAAGATTTTAGAATCCAGCACTCTGTCGATTGCAGCAACATCTAATGTTATTACTAAATCGTAAACAAGAGATTTATCAAAATAACGTTCTGCCTTCTCAACATTAGGCAAAAATTTATAGTTATAAGGCAGGTTAGATACAATACTCATATCGGCTTTTTTCTTAAATCTGTTATATATCATGCTATACATTGCGCACATTGAACCCAAAGTATCACCGTCTGGATTCATATGGGATAAAAGCAGTATCTTTCCGCTCTGTTTTATGATATCATCTAAATTGAAGTTCATAAAATTATATTACCATAAACAATGAAGAAAGTTTTATATACAGATTTTGAAGGAGTAGATACCATCATTAATGAAATGATGGATTCTCCGCAGTTTAAAAAAGCAGTTACTAGAACAAATCTTTATAATTTTTGGGATAAGATTCTTCCTGATAAGTTCAAGAAAAAATCCAGACCGTTTTCAATGCTTCCGGGGGGAATAATGGTCATTGCCTGTCAAAACCATATTGTTGCGCAAGAACTTTCTTTATATAAAGTTATTCTTTTAAAAAAATTCGAGCCTTATTTAAAAACCCTCAAAATGCGTGTTGTGGATTTTAAGTTTGACCCCAAAAAATGGGAGGTATAGCGAAATGTTAAAAAAAAATGCAGGTAAAGCTATTATACATGCAATACTTATTGGAGTGTCGCTCTTGTCGATATTTCCGTTTGTATGGCTTACTTCAACATCACTTAAAGGGCTGGGTGAAGATATTTTTGCATACCCTCCCAAACTTATTCCTGTTGACTTTACCTTTCAGAATTATATTGATGTGTGGGGTAAAGTTGATTTTATGGCCTATTTTTGGAATAGTGTCATAGTTGCAGCTTTAACTGTTGTACTTAATCTGATTTTATCTTCGCTTGCCGCTTATCCGCTTGCGAGGATGAGTTTTAAAGGTAAAAAGGTTGTTTTCTTTTCGATTCTCGCTACAATAATGATACCATTTCAGGCAATAATGCTTCCTGTTTATATAATAACTCTTAAACTTCATCTTATTGATAGTGTAAATAGAGTTATGGGTTATATAGGTTTAGTAATGCCATTTGCGGTGAGTGCATTTGGAATTTTTCTGATGCGTCAAGCCTTTCTAAAAGTTCCTAAGGAAGTTGAGGAAGCTGCAATTGTTGACGGGTGTAATGTTTTTCAGATGTTTATAAGGGTTGTACTTCCTATGGTGAAGCCAACTTTAGCGGTACTTGCCGTGTTTACATTTATAGGCTCCTGGGGAGAGTTCTTATGGCCGAGTATTATGCTGACAAAAGACTGTATGTACACTCTTCCTGTTGGTATAAATAACTTGCAGGGAATGTTTTCTTCTAATTGGAGGTTTATTGCTGCGGGTTCTATAATATCAACAATCCCAATTATTATATTCTTTCTTGCTATGCAGAGATTTTTTATCTCGGGTGAAAATGACGGTGCAGTTAAGGGATAGATTATAGATATTATGAGGATATGTAAATTTATCCGGCACGTCTCATTAAGTCTGAAAGCTTAACATCCTTATTTTTTATAGACGGTTCAGTCTTTTTTATTACAGATGGTTCTTTCAGCTGTGATAAACCTATCTTTTGCGGCTCTTTTTCAAATATAAGTATTTTGTTGATTATTGTTTCAAATATATTCATGATAGTCTCCTTAAAGAATATTATACAGCATTTTTCCCTTCGCTTATCATACATTAAAACTATTTTTTATTCCAAATTCATTATGCCTTATGCTATGATATTATTATACACTAATAGGGATAAAGATTTGAATACAGGTTTTTATGCAGATTTAGACTCAAATTTTCAAGAAGCGTGTGAGATGTGCGATAGAGATTTTTCTCATACTGATTTAATTGAAATGCTGAAAGAGGGGAATATTCCGCAAAAACAAATTGCAGCACTTAAGCTTGACGGAGTATTTAACCAAGATGATGCAGAGATATTGATTTCTAATTTAACAGGTTGTGACGGGAAAATTCGAGAAGCCGTTGCATTAAAAACTTGTCAAATTTTGGCAAAAGATGAATGTTCTAAAAAATTTTTTAACTACCCTAAAATATTTGCTGATGCAACTATAGATATTAATGCAAATATTTGCAGGCTTGTGGTTGATTCAGCCTGTTTGCTGCAAAATATTGAAGATTTTTCTTTAAATTACACTAACACCATTCTAAGATTTGCGTTAGAAGCGTTAAAAGAACTCGATAATTTTATTTTTAGGGACAAAAAATATGTTATTAATAAACAGCTTTTTAAGCTTTACTGGTGTCTTGAGACTCTGAAAAATTTTTATCCTTATGCTCCGCAAGACACACTATCTGAAATTCTTTCTAAATCTGCTGAACAGAAAGAATATACAATAAGAGAAAAAACGGCTCAAATACTTACCCTAACAGATATTTTGCCAGAGATAAAACAACAGCTCAAGAATGATGAAAACTACTATGTAAGAGCAGTGTTTACTAAATCATCATAGCATCTTCAAGCAAATCTAAATGACCATCAAGAAGGTATTCTGCAAAATCTTTGGTATCAACCTGCGCGGCAACTATTGACATTAAATCGTCCGGAAGCTCGGTTATCATATTTACAAGCGAGTCTTTTTCCAAAAATACCATTGGTTTAACCATTTCAGGCTTCATTAATGTTGATAACATGTTTATATATGTTCTATTTTCAAACAATTGCAAATATTCAGGTTTTTGTTTGGTTAACTGGAATGTTAATTGTCTTTGAACATCAGGATCTATTGCCGACATAAAATCTCTGTATTTGTCAAGCGGAAGTGATTCTATACTTTTTATCAAGTCCAAAGGATTTGTTTCTTCTGAGGGTCTTCCTGTAACTCCTTCAACGAATTTAATCATAACTTCCGGAGGAAGGCTCTTTAACTGATTTATAACGTCATATTTTTCAAGCTCATCATGCTGGAAAAACTGAGCCAAATCATCTTCTGTAAACATCATTATAATATCTTCAAGAGGAAATGCCCCTAGAATAACATTAACAAGTTCTTCTATATCAACATCCATTAACATTTCAAGCAGTTTATCCTGGGTAAAAAAGTATAAGCCCATTACTAAGTCATCCTGTTCCAGCATTGGTAATATTGCCTCTCTCATTTGAGAGTTCATATTGTGAAGCAAGACAAATTTATTTTCAACATCCGTAAGTTTAAAGACTTTAATAAGCTTTGCAGGTGAGTTATACATTTCTCTTGCGTAATTGATTGCTTGAGTATTTCCCTGTGCTGCTTCTGCCTCTATAATTTCGTCAACGGTTTTTAAGCCATAGTCCTGTATCATGCGTGATGATGTTATATTCATACGCTCGGCAAATAATTTCATATTTGTATCTAAAACTATAGCCATTTGCTCTCCTTTATATGTCCTTATATATATAAAGTATATTCTCCGTAAATAATTGCCTAATTGTTAAGATTTGTTACGATTTTGATTTGTATGTTATAATAAGAACAACAATGAAACGAATTATTTTTATTTTAACATTATTTTTAGTATTAATAAATGGTATTGTCTTTGCAGCGCCAAAAACAGCAAAACAGGAATTAACCGTACCTGCTTCGGATGGATTTAGCATAAAGGCGGTTTTAGAATATCCAAAGATAAAAGGTAAAAAAGAATATAGTACTGTTGTACTGCTTCATTCTCTTGGTTATTCTTCACAGTGGTGGGAGACGCTTCCCGGTGAGTTAATAAATCAGGGTTATGCTGTTTTAAGAATTGATTTACGGGGACACGGTAGGAGTATTTATAATTCAAAGCTTGTAAGAACGTCCTGGAAGAGTATGACTAATTCGGCTTTTGAGAAGTATCCTGATGATGTAGTGAAGGTTATAGAGTATGTTAAGAAGGAAAACAGTAAAAAAGTTTTCTTTAACCGTTGGGCGATTGTTGGTGCTGATATCGGAGCAAGCAGCGCTGTATTAGCCGCGGATAAAATTGCATATAAGCCGAAAACAATAGTCTTATTATCTCCTGTTGTTGAAACAAAAGGGTTGTATATTCCTGTAAGCTTGGCGCATCTTGATAAGGTTGATATATTTTCAATCGCAGGAACCGGCGATAAAAGCGGCTGTGAGGCGCAGGATTATTTGAAAAAATTCGCTCAGGCCGCATTTGCAACATATATTTCTGAGGCTAAGTCTACTGGTATGCTGATGCTTAAAAATGATACAAGTTTGGCTAAAATTATTACAACTTGGATTAGTGAGTATTTAAACTAAACTCAAATACTTGCACTGCCGTTATTTTTGATTTTTTCAAGAGCCTGTTTTGTTCCATCATAGTTTCTGCACAGTTTAATTACAAATTCAATCGCGGCTTTGTCTTGTTTTATAGCATCTTTTAGGGTGTAGATTTCTGAGAGCTGCAGCTGTTTTGTATCGGATTCTTCGTATAAATATTTTTTTAAAAGCTCCTGCGAGTTTCTATCAAGTCCGGAAATATTGTGTTTAAATGCGTACCAATTATAAAAATGGTAAATGAAATAGTATTTGTTAATAACCCCTTTTGATAAAATAAACATTTCACCTGTTTTAAAAGAAGGTTTTTTAGATATCGTAAGAGAAAGGTACAATGCTCTAAGTCCTTTTGCAGGATAGATAAATCCCTCATATTCTCCTATTGGATTAAGCTTTGAAGAGGCTTTATCAATATAATAAACCATTGTTCCCTGCTTTGATATGTATTCCAGTATTTTTTTGGGGTCATAGTCGCAATTTTTTAGAATTAGGGTTAATTCCTCTTCATATCGCTGCTTTTCGGATTCCGCAATAGAATTTAAATCTAGCAGGCACCCGTTAGAGTATCTGCGCTTTCTTTTAGACGCAGTTTTTGCGCCGAGTGTCCGGGATAGACGTTGGCGTAAGAATTTTTCTTGTAATGATAATATGTTATAAATAATATTTTCAAGCAGCTTCATATTCTTTTTCCATATTTTCTATCATATTTCTTGCAGCATAGCATAAACTCTCACGAGTTTCTTTTAATTCACTAATGTAGTCTTTATTTACAATTGAGCATATGTAAACAAAAGCACTGTCAGAACAATTTTGTGTAATTTCTTTTAAAGAATTTTTATCATAAGATTTTATTACGGTTGCTAATAAAGGACGTAAGTGCTTAAGGCTTTGATTGTCCAGAATCGTAGTTATTACATCAGCTTCACCATATTCTTTTATTGCTTCATTTATACTGTATTCTTTTATATTCTTAGCTATCAATATAGGATTTGAAGTTCTTTTTTGTTTAGGATTGGAGACTTCTGCCGCTGTTTTTATGTTTTCATTTTTAACGTTATTTATTTTATTATCTTTTTTACCTGTTGTATATGTGATAGGAGAGATTTCTGTAGAAGATTGAATATTGCTATTATCTTCTTGAACGAATACTAATTCTGCATCCTGTTTTTGTTGAGATTTAACTTCTTCAACTTTTTCAGCAATTTTTTTGTATTTATTATTTGTCTGCAGCTCTTCTTTTACTTGAGAAGTCACAATACTGTAGTCACTATATTGTTTTGCATCATTTTCCCACTGAATCAGGAATTCGGCTTTTTCTTCAGAGGTTAAATTAATGTTGTTAACAGCACCTTCACCTATACCTTGAGCCGTCGCAGTAAAGACTTCTTCATTCAAATATGGAGGAATATCTTCTCCTTTTTCAAAACTTTGTCGTCTTGTATTATAATCTTCCTGATAACTGTAGACAGCTTGTTTAGATTTTGAAGCAGTCATTGTGCTGTTATAGCTTTTAACTACAGAAGACGAAGGCTCTTCTCCTCTTTTGTAGTAAGTTTCTAACATTCCTTCAAAGAATTTAAAATCAGCTAAGTCTGCTGTTCTGGTTCTCTCTGCCTGGTTAACTCTGGTCTCTAGTACTAATTCTGCACCGTAGTTCATTTCTTCTGCAGGTAGTACTGACATGGCATGAAGTGCTGTTTCAGAATTGGATGTTGCAACAACTTCATTAAAACGAGCCATTGCGGTTAAATTGTATCGTTTAGTTAACCTTTGTTTTGCAATAGTCCTTTGCTCTTCCGGAAGTTTTTCTAATTGGGCTTGAAGATTTGTATCAAATTTCTTTTTGCGTTTTAAAGTAACAGACTCCATACGCTTTCTGCGTTCGTTGATATCGGCCTGTTGAAAGTCTTTTCCTAATTCAGCATTAATGTCGCCGGTTTCATTTTCAAATTCTTGGATGTCTTGGAATAATCCTGACTGTATTGCTGAAAATATAGTTTTTGTGCTTTCCTGAATAATTTTATTTATATCTGTTTCGCCGGAACTACCGTATTTTTTTTGCAGTTCTATTGTTTTAGTTATGGTAAAACGTAAGGTTTCGAGTATTTTCATAATATCATCAGCATTAGCATTACTGCCGGAAAGTTTATCAACAGTTTTCATTATTTCTGTATAGTTTAAGCCATTAGCGCGGCACATAACCTCAATGGATTGTTTTATCTGTCCAATATTTTGCTTTGTTTCTGGCTTTGAGCTGGTGGCTTTGTGCTCAAATGTATCTTCATTCTTGCCTGTATCTTCACACTGTATGACTGGAGTATTTTCTTTCTTTTTTTCGTCAGGTTTAAGCGGAGTATTATTTTCAATACCTAGTATTTCTGTTTTTATGAAGTTTTTAATTTCACATAAAAAGCTCATAATTATTCCTCGTTATATATATAAAGTATTTATAAATCGGGAAATTGCCTATTGGGTTAAGAATTGTAAAGCAATGCGGAGCGGAATCAAAATGATTCCGCTCCGCACCGGTTATATACGATGATTAAGCTATTTTGTCCTCTCTTTGTAAGTTGTTAAGCATTATTTTTTTAGCGCCGGTTGAAACATTTAATGCTTCAATATCATCCTGTTTCAAACCAAGCTGTTTGTAAATTCCTAATATAAAGCTGTCACTGTTGATTTTAGATAGAGCTCTCATAAGATTATTGTGTCCTAATTGTTCTAATCTTGTACCGATTGCGTTTTTTACTCCGAAGCTGAAATTATGGAAATTTTTGGCAATATAGTTAAGCTGCTCTTGAGAATTCATACCTTCAAGTTTTGCTTGAAGTTTGCTTGTTGCCTTAACCGGGTTAGTAGAAGCAGCTTCTTCTTCTCTTTTTTCAATAGTAAATGTATTGTTATCTTCGCTGTAAAACTGTTGTTTTAAGCTTTCTAGTCTTGAAGTATCAACGAAATTTGATTTTTTTACAAAACCATAATCCGGAGTCTCTGCTGTTTCAACAGGTTTTTCATCAGGAGCTTTTAATGTTTGCTCGCTTCCGGATGCAACGGTAGAATAGTTCCCATTAGTTGCTTCGTCTAAAAGTTTTACTATTTCTTCCTTAGGTATAGTTAAAGCTTCCGGATTATTTTCTACAAATTCTGTAACCTGTTTGATTACTTCTTCATAATTAGGAAATTCATAAGCATCTTTGTTTAAGTTTCCAAGAATTTCTCTTTTAACAGCATCTGCAATAATCTCATTCATAGCAGTACCTGAGATTTCACCTGCAGAAACCGCAGTGTAGAAATTATCTCTCTGGAGTTTTAAAGCTTTTTCTTCTTCCGTTAATTCTTCGCCCTTTGCTTCTTTTTTTGCAATGGTTTCTAAGGCTTCCTTATTTTCTTTAAAGAATGCATTTGCCTCTGTCTGAAAATCTTCGTGGTGTTTCTTTATACCTTCTTCGCTTTTTACTGAAGTCAGCTTTGCTGTTGCTACAGTTACCTCATCATCAGAAAGAACATTTCCTTCAACATCGGCTTTCAATGCTAATTTCTTAGTCTCTTCAACAGTCCAGCTGTCTGCCCATTCTGTACGGGCTTGTGGTGTAGCAAAACTTGTTAATACGGCGTCTAAACCTTTAATACGGTTTGAAACAACAAGTGAAGTGATAGCCTGTTTAAATATAGCTTTTTCTTCATCAGGGGTATTAAGTAATAATTTACCAAAATCTTGAAGCTGCTGTTTGTAAATTTTTTCTTTTTCTTCTTTTGTTTTAGCATTCTTTAACTTTTCGACAAAGAATTCGTTAAAGTATCTGTCTAAATATTCTTCGATTTTAGCTTGCGGTAATTTTGCAAAAGATCCTTCTTTTAAACCAAAGAATCTTTCCATACGCTGTGAAATATTTTCACCGCTTTGATTTTTTTTGTATTTTTCTATAGAATCCCAGCCTGTCTTAAGTGCTACATAATATTTATTAGCATCTTTACCGGCTTTTTCTAAATCAATTTTTCCGTTGACAGCATTATCCTGAATAGAGGCTTTTAAGCAATCAACAATCTGCTTAAGCTCCTGTTCTGAAAGGTTTTGTATCTGCCATTCGTTCAATCCTGTAATACGGTATAAAATTCCGCTGTTTTTTATTTCTTCCGGACTTAAACCGTATTTACTCAATTCTGCACACAATTTTTCTAACAATTCATCAAGTTTAGAGGTATTTTTATTTTCTTCCACAGAGGTATTTTCAGCACTCTTTGCTGCTTCTGTCATAACAGAATTAGTAAAAGCTGTCTTTCCTGCCTGAACTCCTTGTCCTGCAGGTGCAGTGTATAAATATTCAGTTTTTTTTACACCATCTAATGACATCTTAAATACCTCATATATATAAAGTATATTCTTTTGGTTCGATTTCAGGAGTTTTTGCAATTGTTACAAAACTTAATATAGTAACGAATTGTAACAATTTTCCATTTATCCCTAAAGTTTTTAAAAAATATGCCGTTATATAACTTGTGAAGATTATTAATAAGGAGTAATAAATATGTATTCAATGTGGCCAGGATGTTATAGTTTTCGCGATGAACTCAAGCTCTTTGCTCTTTGGTTTAAAGAGCAGACAGAGGCTCTTGTATATAAGATTTATGAACTTGATAGGTTAATAAACGGATAATAAAATTTGTTATAATTCTCTCTTTCTCTCGTTAAATTTTAAAAGCTTGCTCGGATTGGCAAGCTTTATTTTTTGGGGTAAATGAAAGGGGGTAAATAAGCTAGGTGCCAGTATAATACCAAGTTTACTTTTCATAAGATTTTTGTTAAAATTTTTAATAAGGACTTGGGGGCGAGAGCCTTATTAGAGATGAAGAGAATATTTTTTCTAATAATATATTTTATATTGTTTTTTCTCGGGACGTTATCTTGTATGGCAGAGCCTGCAAAAATTATGTCGATGAATTATGACGACTCTTCATCACTGGTATTTATAAATACATTGGAATCCTCAGAGGGTGTTCAGAAGGAGTTCAAGATTTCTAAATTGGATAATCCAAACAGGGTTTATTTTGATATTGAAAATTCTGTTCTAATAGGGAATAAACAACAGCTTGTATGTGATAAGAGTGTTATAAAGGAAATTCGTCTTTCTCAATTTACTACCAATCCGGATGTGGTAAGAGGGGTTATAACTTTTGAAGAAGGTTTTGATACAAATAAGGTAAAAATTTTGTATCTGAATGGTAATATTATTATCCGCTGTTCCTCTCCTCAAATAACGAATGATTATTTTAATCCTTTGTATGATGAAAATTCTCAAAATTTAGCTTATTCAAGTATTGCCGTAAATTCGCAGGCTGTCCGGAAAGTTCCAATAAGTATCAATGTTGATAATAAAGCATCAGCATCTGTTATGGCTGACATAGAAAAGGCTTTTGAAAACTCAACATTGAACAATTCAGACGGGAAATCTTATGATTCAGTAGTATCAGTTGATGTATCATCAGGGTTAAAGCTTCGGACGAAGTATTATATAAATGGTGTTCATATAAAAAACAACGGTTTTTTGATTAATGGTATAGGCCAAATAACAGCACAGAAGATGTTTTGTCTGGACGCACCAAAGCGTGCCGTACTTGACTTACCAAATAGCTTTGTAGATAAGAGTCTGCGAAATAAGGAGATAAAGCTTTGTTCTGACGGAAGCTGTAAGGATACGGTTAAAATTGGACAATTTGAGTATAATAAGGCTCGTGTGGTTATAACTTCCGATAATGCAGAAAAATATATTCCGGTTTTTTCTGCCGATTCCCAGTCGCTGTTGTTTATTAATTCCGATAAGCTTAAACATACTGATTTAGCAGCCGGGATATCAAATATTAATAAAGCCTTTGTCAGAAAACTTGATAATAAAACCAATGAACTTATCTTATCTTTTACATCTCCTGTTGTTACGTCAATTTTAAGAACAGATAATTCGCTTGCTGTATATATGTTTAATGTAAAAAGTTATAACGAACAGGACTTGATAAAAACATTTAACAACACCTATTATAAACCGTTTACACTTTCTCTGCTTCCTCAGATTGGTGTCAGAGGAACGTTAGGGCTTAATAAGTCTGATGTTGTTAAAATTGAGCAGAGTATTGACGGTAAAGCTTTAAAAATAACTATCAAGCAAGGTATTTCTGATAAACAAGAAGAAAAGCCTGTAATTAAGAAAAATGCAACAAAAGGCAAGGTGGTTATTGACCCGGGCCATGGCGGCAGCGATTATGGTGCAATACGAGAAGGTATTAACGAAAAAGATATTACACTGGATGTATCCCAGCGTGTTGCCTCTATACTAAAATCAAAAGGATATAAGGTTGCAATGACCAGATCTGATGATACTTTTGTTTCGCTTCAGGACAGGGTTGATTTTTCTGAAAATGAAACTCCTGAAATTTTTGTAAGCATACATGTTAATTCTGCAGTTGCAACTGAACCAAGTGGTATAGAGACTCATTATTACCATGATTACAGCAGAGACCTTGCAAAAACTGTTCATTCACAGCTTATAAAAGAGATAGATACAAAAGATAGAGGATTGGTAAAATCTAAGTTTTATGTTATAAATCATACAACAGTTCCGGCGATATTAGTCGAAATGGGATTTATTTCTAATGAAGAAGAAAGAGCAGAGCTTATTTCAGATAAAAGAAAACAAAAGACTGCAAAAGCAATAGCTGAGGGTATAATTGAGTACTGTAAATTACAATCCAAATAGCAGACCTGTAGGTTTTTTTGATTCCGGTGTCGGAGGACTTTCTGTTTATTCAAGATTCAGAAAACTTCTGCCATATGAAAATACGTTATATTTTGGTGATTTAATTCATCTTCCATACGGCAATAAGTCACAAAGTGAGCTTATTGGTTATGCAAGAGAAATTTTGAATTTTTATAAGAAAAAGCAGGTTAAGGCTGTAGTTATAGCCTGTAATACATCTTCTGCTCAAGCATATGATACAATTAAATCAGAATATGATTTTAAAATTTATCCTATAATCCAGGCAAGTGCTAGAGTTATTGCCGCCCAAGATGTTTCAAGAATCGGGGTTTTTGCAACACAGGCAACAGTAAATTCAGGTATTTATACAAAGGAACTTACAAAATATAATACAAATCTTTCTGTAAAAGAAATCGCCTGTCCTAACTGGGTAGATATAGTAGAATCCGGCAGGTATAAAGAGGATTCTGCAAAGAAAGATATTGATATTCATATTAAAGAGATGATGGAATTTCAACCCGATAAAATTATATTAGGGTGTACTCATTATCCTTATCTTTTGCCGATTCTTAAAAAAATTGTACCAGATTGGATTTTTATAGACCCTGCTGAAATATTTGTGGAATATATAAAAGATGATCTGGCAGCATCAGATCTTCTTAATTCTGCGGGCGGAGCATATGAGGAAATTTTTGTAAGCGCTAAGCCAGAAAGTTTTATGGAGCATTCTAAAATCTTTTATAGTATTGATAAGTTACCGCACTTAATAAATTTTAATAGCTGAAAAATTTAAGCTCTAGAGAATACTTCTACATCAATATTATCAAACGTATTGTTAAAGAAAAATGCTGATGAGGCAACCATAGATGCATTATCAGTACAGTATTTCATAGCTGGAGCAAAGACTTCATACCCTTCGTTTTTCAGGTTGAATATCTTTCTTCTTATTTCAGAATTAGCTGCGACCCCTCCGGCTAAGACGACTTGTCTGTAACCGGTTTCTTCTAATGCAGTTTTGACCTTTTTAAGCAGTGTTTCAGATACACATTCCTGAAAACTTGCGCAAATATCCTTAACAGGTAATTCTTTGCCATCAAAGCTTTTTACAAGTCTTAATACTGCAGTTTTCAGACCGCTGAAGCTGAAATCATATCCACCGACTTTTGCCTGCGGAAGCTTAAATGCATGTGGATTTCCCTCTTGAGCAAGCTTATCCAGTTTAGGTCCTCCCGGATACGGAAGTCCGATTAGTCTTGCAACTTTGTCATAAGCTTCTCCAACCGCATCATCAATGGTTTCTCCAATGATTTCCATCTCAGAATATGAGTTAACTCGTATTATCTGAGTATGACCTCCGCTTACTAATAATGCAATAAATGGCGGTTCAAGATTTGTATCAATAAAGTTTGCGGCAAGATGTGCATTTAGATGGTTTACCCCGACAAATGGCTTATCATATGCCAGTGCAAGACTTTTTGCAGCATTTAATCCGACTAATAGGCATCCTACAAGTCCTGGGCCGGCAGTTCCGGCAAAAACCGAAATTTCTTCCCCCTTGACTCCTGCTTGCTTGAATGTTTCTTCAATTACTAAGTTTATTGCTTCAAGATGTTCCCTAGCTGCAATTTCCGGAATAACTCCGCCGTATTCTTCATGAATTTTGATTTGAGACGCAACAACATTTGCAATAACCTCTCTGCCCCCCTTAACAATAGCGCAGGCTGTTTCATCGCAGCTAGATTCTATTGCCATAATAAGTGAATTTTTATCTAATGTAACAGGTTTTTCACTGAATAATGTTTTTTTAATCTTGTTCATAGTAACATTATTATACTGGAAAAACAGCAGGTGGAACATGAAATTTTTAGATAAAGCAAAGATTAGGGTAATATCAGGTCATGGCGGAAACGGTATGGTCGCCTGGCGCAGGGAAAAGTATGTCGATAAAGGCGGGCCTGCCGGCGGAGACGGCGGAAGAGGCGGTGATATCTATTTTGTTGCAGATGAAAATATGTCAACTCTTTTGGATTTTAAACTTAAGTCTGTTTTTAAAGCTCAATCAGGTGAAAATGGCGGTATAAAAGGTATGCACGGAGCCTGTGCGAAGGATTTATATATAAAAGTTCCGGTAGGAACTATGGTAAAAGATACTAAAACAGGGAAAATCATAGCTGATTTTACTGAAAATGAGCAATCCGTTTTAATAGCTAAGGGCGGACGCGGCGGACGCGGAAATGCGAGATTTGCAACAGCACAAAAAAGAGCGCCGCAATTTTGTGAACCTGGTGAGCCTGGAATAGAAAGGATTCTGGAATTAGAATTAAAGCTTATTGCAGATGTCGGACTTCTTGGTATGCCAAATGCAGGAAAATCCACATTCATAAGTGCTGTAAGTTCTGCAAGACCCAAAATTGCAGATTATCCTTTTACAACACTTGTTCCGAATCTTGGAGTTGTAAAAAAAGATGATGGTGGAGCGTACGTTATTGCAGACATACCGGGACTTATTGAAGGAGCTTCTGACGGTGCAGGACTCGGGCATGAATTTTTGCGGCACGTTGAAAGATGCAGATTTTTACTTCACATTGTTGATTTGACGGCAGAGAACCCTGTCGAAAATTATAAAATTATTAATAATGAATTAAAGAAGCATTCGGAAGGACTTTCAAAGCTTTACCAAATACTGGTTCTGAATAAAATCGACTCAGTCGAAAAAGAAGCTTTGGACAAGTTTGTTGAAGAATTTAGTATCTATTCAAATAACATATACCCTATATCTGCTGTTACAGGAGAGGGAATAAAACCTTTGCTTCATTTTATTTCCCAAAAAGTTGATGAGATTCCAAAACCGGAATTTGATATTGATATAGAAGAAGATTTTGGTGCTTATGATAATGATGACAGCGCCTTTGAAATTACAAAGCTTGCTAAAGATGCTTATCTAATTTCCGGAGGTAAAATCAACAGACTTGCAAAAGTAACAGATGCAAGAAATACGGAGCAGGTAGTAAGACTTCAGAATATCCTAAAAAGTATGGGAGTATTTGAAAAGCTGGGTGAATACGGACTTAAAAATGGGGACACTGTTGTTTTAGGACATCTGGAACTCGCATATTATGACGACGAAATCTGGGGAGGCTGATTTGCTTAATGCAATTGAACAGGCCCTTATGTGTGAACAAGATGTTCCAATAGGGTGTGTTATAAAAAAAGACGGAAAAATTATCGCCTCAGCTCATAACAAACGTGAAGTTGATAACGATGTTACAGCTCATGCAGAAATGTTAGCAATCAGAGAAGCTCAAAAGAAACTTGAAAGTTCAAGACTCAAAGGGTGTGAGATGTACGTAACCCTTGAACCGTGTCCGATGTGCAGCTGGGCAATTATTCAATCCGGGATTTCTGCTGTTTATTTTGGAGCGTACAACTCTCAATATGGAGCACTGCTTTCAAATCCTGTTTATAAAAACTTGACTAATTCATACATAAAAGTGTATGGTGGAATAGAAGAAGATAAATGTAATAAAATCTTGGAAGATTTTTTTAAAAGTATAAGATGATAACAAAACAAGAGCTTGATAATTTAGTTATAAAATACGAAACAAAAGATTTTATAAAAGATGATCCTATTCAGTTTCCGCACAGAGGAAAATCAAAGGAGGATATAGAATTATACGGCTTTATTACCTCTTTGTTTGCTTATGGAAACAGAAAAATGTTTATTGCAAAATTAAATGATTTATTTAAGCGTGCTGATAATGATATTGCAAATTATGTAAAAAACGGAGATTTTTCTAACCTTAAAGGGGTAGAATACCGCTTCTCAAAAGATAATGATATTATTCCGATATTTGAAATTTTAAATAAATTATATACAGAATCTAAGGGGTTAGAAGAACTTTTTGAGTATGCCTTTAGCAAAGAAGATTTTTTGAAAACAGTTGTAGACTATTTTTATTCACGTGCTCCAAAATCAGCCGGACAAGGATTCTACCATATGATACCAAATCCGGATAATGGCGGTGCTATGAAGCGTATGAATATGTATCTTAGGTGGCTGGTTAGAAAACCTCCAGTAGATTTAGGGATATGGACTTTTATGAAACCTAGTGACTTGTTAATTCCGCTTGATGTTCATGTTGCAAGAGTCTCCCGTACAATGGGCTTATTAACTAGAAAAAGCAACGATTTTAAAGCTGTTTTAGAACTTACGGAAAAACTTCGGGAGCTTTGTCCTGATGATCCTGTAAAATATGATTTTGCAATGTTTGCTTTTGGTGTAGAATTAGGAGAGAAAGTAAAAGAAAGGAGCCTTAATTAATGAACAATTACACAGAATTTAACTCAAAAAGTTTTTTGATAATACTGTTTCTTATTTGTGCAGTGTTTTTAGTATTAATAATTAAGGCATTCAGCTACATTCCGGATTCAAATACTAACCAAATTGTTCAACGAGGAGCATCTGTTAGTAAAAATGAGCCTACTATGACAACAAGCACGAATACTGCTGAAGAAATAAAGAGCGAAGTATCACAATCATCTGAACAAAAAACTGAAAATCTGGTAAAAGAAGAAAATAAAAGTTTAAACGCTATTCATTCTAATCCTGTTGAGTCAGAAGCATTAGAAAATATTGATGACTTGCCGCAAGAAGCTGATGCAGCGAATTCTTCAACGCCGGAAGAGACTGCAAATACTGCAGCGGAACCTACTGCTGAAGAAAAAGCTATGAAAATTTTCCTTGATGCAGAGAAATTAAAGAAAGATAAGCAGTATGTAAAGGCTATAGAAGAATACCAAAAAATTTCGACAGTAACAAACGATACGAATACGGTTGCAAAAAGTTATGAAGAAATTGCTACTATATATGCAATCGTAAAACGCTATGGTACAGCGCTTTCATACGCACAAAAAGCTTATAATATGTCCCCGTCTTCATCAAGAGAAATGCTTCTTGCAAGACTTTATTATAAAACCGGCGATATGGATAAAGCTACAAGACGTGTTAATAATATTTTACAAAGAGACTTTTCAGCAGACAGATAGGGGTATAAATATATAAATGACAACAGAAATATTAGATACAACAAAAATACGAAAACTATTATTTTTAGGTCCCAGGGGCTCTTATAGCGACTTTGCCAAAAATAAATTTATTGATGCTTTTAAACTTAATTGTGTAAGCACAAATCTTAAGTCTATTTCAAGCGTGATAAAGGCTTTAAAAGATGAAAATTCTGAAGATATAGCAGCAGTCATTCCTATAGAAAATTCTATAGAAGGAATCGTACGTGAGACTCTGGATAACCTGTCATCACTAAAAAAAGAAGAGTTTAAAATTGTAGCAGAAACTACAATGAATGTAGAGCACGCACTTTTAGGCTATGCAGAAAGAAAGTCTGATATAAAGATAGTCCGCTCGCACCCGCAGGCATTAGCACAGTGCAAAAAATATCTTCAGGATAATTTTTCTGATTTACTAATTGAAGAAGCAACTCTTTCAACTTCTGCTGCTGTAAAATCTCTCCAGAGTGCTGATAAAAATATTGCAGCAATTGGAAGTATAGAGTGTGCTCAGATGTATCAGGTTCCGATAATTGATACAAAAATTAATGATGAGGTTAATAATCAGACAAGATTTATTCTTCTTGCAAAATACTTAGCTCCTCAAACCGGACACGATAAGACAAGTATTACATTTTCAACTGAAAACAAAGCCGGTGCGTTAAATAAAATATTAACAATTCTTGATGAGCACCAAATAAATATGTCATATATAGACTCGCGTCCTTCAAAAAAAGAATTGGGTGAATATGTTTTTTATATTGATTTTGAAGGGCATATACTTGATAAAAAGATAGAAGATGCTTTTGAGAAAATCTTACCGCTTGTAAAAATGTTTTACGTAATAGGTTCTTATCATTGCATAAATTAAGTAATATTAAGCATGCGGCTTGATTTTTATTTTCTTTTATTATATATTTAGCCCTGTAGGGTGTTTTTGCCGAAAGGACACTCTTGCGTGCCCGGTGAGGGCAGGGGTGAAAGGACTCTGGAGGTATTTACAACAGGTTCTTAATCAAATCCCCAATGTCTTACTAAGGAGCAAATAGAAAAGGAAAAAATTATGAACTTAAAAAACAAACAAGAAATTATCGAAAAATTCGGTGCTAATGCTAAGGACACAGGTTCTGCAGAAGTACAAATCGCAATGTTAACAAAGAAGATTTCTGAACTTACTGAACACATGAAATCTAACAAAAAAGACTTTGCAACAAAACGCGGTCTTTTGATGATGGTAGGTAAGAGAAAAAGACTTCTTTCATTCTTGAAAGCTAAAAACCTTGAAGGTTACAGAAGCTTGATTAAAGAATTAGGAATTAGAGGTTAATAATAAAAAGCCGGTTTTAAAAACCGGCTTTTTTATACAAAGAAAAGCCCGCATATGCGGGCCGAAAAATTTTTTGTAAGATGTAAGATGGGGTAAAATATAAATCTTTTATAATAGACTTTCAATGTCTTTCTGATACATTTTGTATAGTGTAGAAATATTTTTATAGTTAGGACTATCCATTGGACAATCCTGATAAATTTTTTGCAAAGCTAAAGCAGTTTCCTTGGATGGAGCTTTTTTATAATTTCTGTATGCTTCAGTAAATGCTTGCAGCTCATTATATTGGGATTCAACTTTTGCAGTTTCTTGATTCTCGACGTTGTTATTATCTAAAGCATTAAGTTGATTTATAATATCATTTGCTTCCACTGCTTTTTGATTTAATTTTTCAAGTTTTGCAGTTTCTGTTTCTGTAACCTTACGCAATTCATTTTCTGCATCCTGACGAGCCTTTTTATCAGCTTGAAGAGTTTCAATCTGTTTTTCTATTTCTTTACGTTTTGTACCATCAGGATCATTTGTATCGTTTAAGGCATTTAATGTATTTTGCTGACTCTTAATATCAGCGTCATACTGTTCTACTGTTTTATATTTGTTTACATTCTCTTGTGCTTTTGCGATATTGCCTTGCCCTTCTGCACGAACTTCTGAGAGTTTTGTATCGATATCTTTTTCATGGCTTACGCCAATATCCTTAAGAACATTTTTTAATTCTTGCTGTAATCTCGTTCTTTCGGTATCTACAGATATATTTTCACTGCCCTCATTTTCGTTTTGACTGCGCTCTGCAATTTTTGTTGTAAGTGTCATAAATATAGAAGGCAAAGTTTGGCTTAATACAACTCCAGCAACAGTATGTCCGGAGACTCCGTTCATTCTGTTATAAAGAGCAACATCTTTTGCCGCATATTCTTTATTATTGCTTATTTCTGTGTAGTAACCCATCTTAGTATCTCTTGTTTACGTCTTACATATATATAAAGTAAATAAAAAAGACCCAATTTCACAATTGAGCCTTTTTGTTACAAAAGTTAATAATTCTATCCTGCGTAATTATCTATAATTTTCTTTGCTGCTATAAAGTCGTTTGATCTATCACTCACGCTCAGATTTTCGTATATTGTTTCGAATTTCTTAGCCCATTCGCGTTTTTCTTCTGGAGTTGTTGCAGATCTAAAACCTGCAATAACATATCTCAAATCACTTTTTGTAAATTCTGTATTTTCAGCAGCTGTGCCATCCTGGTTCCATTTCTTGTCAAAGTTTTCTTTTGTTGTGCGTTTCCACTTAGATCCGTCTGCATTATCCAATACAACATCATTTACAGATTCTTGAAGCTGTGCTTTTTTAGTTTCTAATTCTTGTATTTTCTGTTCAATTTCAGCTTTTTTTGCTTTTATAGCTTCTTCTTTTTTAGCTTCATAATATTTGACACTGCCTTCGGTATTTGCATCACCGTTGAGCTTGTTAAATTCCGGTTGTTTTTTATTTATTACTTCGTTCTGTTGTTGGATTTTTTGTCTGATTGTAGTTTTTTCACCTTCAGTTAGACCTTCTTTACCAAGGTCGGTGTTGTATGTATCTATGAGTTCTTTGGCATTCTCAATATCCCTCCCTACATCGTCTTTATTTTGTTGTGCTGTTTTAATATTTGTATCGTAAGAAGAATCGATTTTATCTTCAGGATTTATTGACATTAAATCTGCAATTTCCTGATTAATTTTTTCAATTTCAGCTTTGTTATTTTCGTGTTCAGCTTTTGCTGCTCGCTTGTTGCCAACGGTTTGGTTAATTGCTTGACTTGCAACTCCTAAAAGTGCGTTAGCTACTCCATAACCAGCCATTGCGTCATAATTAACTTCACCAAAGCAGTTTGTGAATAAGCTTCCGCCCATTCCAAAGCTTCCAAAGTTACCAAAACCGCCAAACGATGTAAGACCGTTAAAACCGGTTCCGCCAAACATATTTAAATTGTACATTCCTAAATTAAGTGACATTGTTTGCTTCTTTCCATCTTAGTCTTACATATATATAAAGTATGTAAAAAATAGCTAATTTCAAGTTTGAAAATTTTCTTTACAAAACTTAATATTTAAATATAAATAAAGAATTTGACAATAAGCTATGCTCTTGCTATCATCTTTATTGTCACATCTATGGGCATGTGGTGGAATGGTAGACACGCTAGTCTTAGGAACTAGTGCGCAAGCGTGGGAGTTCGAGTCTCTTCATGCCCAGTTTTTCTAAAAGAGAGCCTAAAAGGCTCTTTTTATGTATATTTACACTGTTTTCGACGAAAAAAGAATAAAACCCAAAATTTTTAAAAGCAGGCTAAAGCCTTTAATCATCTGGGGTTTCAGAGGTTCGAGTCTTTTAACATATTCTGTCTTGCTGATCTTGTTTCAGCATCTTATCAGAAAGCAAATATCATGCCCAATTGGTAAGACCCTGAAATAAATTCAGGGTGACACACGTTTTAATTAA
>CALUSZ010000039.1 GCA_944323495.1 Candidatus Gastranaerophilales bacterium | reverse complement strand
ATGTTTCCATTTGATTTATTAATTGAACAATTTGCCGGAATCTATTGTATTTTAAATGTATATATTCAATCGCATCGGGAGTAAATGGAACTTCTGAAAGTTGCCCGATTATTTGCGATAAATCATTCATTCCAAATGTTTCAAACTTCAGAATTTCTGAAAATCTGTCATAAAGGTGTTTGTATCGTTCAAGTTTTCTGTGCACCAAACCCATTCCGATAAAAATTATCGGGCATCCGGTTTCATCGTGGATATCACGCAGGGTTTCAATGGTTTTGTAGTTATTCATTAAATAATCAATTTCATCAATAAAAATCACTTGCGGGTTATTTTTCAGCTTTTTTACAACGATATTAAAATTATCCGATGTCAAAAATCTTGGTATTTCATCAAGCTCTTTAACAATTTCTTCAAGCAGCCATCTGCCTGTCATAAGGTTTGATGCCCGAAGATAAATTCCATCATATTTGCACGCAAGCCATAAAGCTGTTTGGGATTTTCCGAGTCCCGGTTCACCATACACTAATCCCATCTTCGGGATATTTTGGGGTTTGTTTATCAGATTTTCAACAAGTCCGATAAAGTTTTTTATGTTTTGCGTTTTAACAAATATTTTCTTCATATAACAATTGATACTCCTTTGTTTGCTTAAATTTTTCTATCCATTCATCTTGTGGATTATGGATTATTAAATACTCATATTTATCAGCATTATTTTTAAAACTCTTGTAAACACCATTTGAACAGCTTTTAAACACAGCTTGAACTGTTGGTTCTCCAGTTTTTGTTTCTAATATTTTAATATCTTCTGTTTCCAGATATTTTTTAACAGACTCAACTGTTTTCTTTTTGAGTTGTCGTTGTTTGACAATTTTTTGCTTGTAATCCTCAAAATCTTTAACATCACCCAAGAGTTTTGCCATCGGATGTGTTTCTGTTACACGTTCTGCGGTGCATAAATATTCGCCTTTCGGGGTGTAAACCTTAATACTTGTCAGGTCAAAAAGATTGTATTTAATAAGAACTTTGCTCTTAAATCCATATAACCTTTCGTCAAAATAGTCGCAATTTAAGAACCTTATGCCGTTTCTTTGAATTGTTTTTACTTCTGTTGCAAGCATCAAATCGTCAAGTGCATTTATATCAATATTTTGTCTTTTTCGTTCTTCTAAAACTTCAGCCACTGTTTTATCCAGAGCATTAGGGCAAGGTTGAGAATTCTTAAAACGCAGCCACATATCTATCATTTTGATTGTTTCTTCTATTGTGGGGACATATTCGTTATGAAGACTTTTGTGGAATTTTTCATTCCTCATCATATACGCAGGTTTGTTTTGAATACTGCTTCCGATGTAGCTCGGCAACAATTTTTCAAAACCTTCCTGAAATTCTTTAAAAAATCTTTCAATTACTTTTGCTCGGGCGTTATATGGTCTTGCAAAAACGGTTTCTATTCCGAGTTTTGAATACAATCCTTGAAATCCAAGTTCTGTGAATCCTTTATCGTCAGTAAAATATTTTGCTCTAAATGCTCTGCCGTTATCCTGATAAACAACTTTCGGTATCATATCAAGATTGATAATTGCATTCCTAAGAGCCGATGCTATGCATTGCGTATTTTCTTCAAGCATAATTTCATAACCAACTAAAGCTGTTGATTTCCAATCCAAAAAACCGACAAGAGTTACTCTTGTGGGTTTGCCTGTGAATGGATTTATCACCTGAAACGCTAATTTATGTCCGTCGGCTACTAAAATATCCCCGACTTCTAAAAGAGAAGCGTCACGTTTTATATATGGTTCAACTTTATCAGAAAGTGCTTTTTCTCCGTCACGAGCGAGAATCCATTTGTCATAATTATTATCCTTAAACCATTTTGCATAACGTCTAAATGTAATATCTGCAGGTATAAAACTTTGCCCTTGCTCATGCAATTTGTATTTAGTGAGTGCAACTGCTTTTCCGATTGAAATTCTATTCGGGTGCAAAAGCAACCCCATAAATATTTTAATTTCTCCATCATTCAATACTGTCCGATAATCATTTACACTGCTATACTTATATTGTGGCAGAAGTTTTGTATAGTCTTCCGTTCCATTTAGCATAGCAAGCCAGCGATGCAAACTACCACGGGATATTTCCCCTAAAATTTCAAAAAGGTGAGAATTTGAAGTATTATGCAATTTCACAAAATCATAATCGGCTTGAAGTTTATTTTGAGATTTATTCCTGAATTCAAGCCATTTATGAACGATATCAAGTCTTGCAAGTGCAATTTGTTTACATTTTTCGGGTGTGAAGTTTGTCATAATGAATTACCTCACACACATTCATCACTCACCTTTCGGAATAAATCAAGTCCTGAATCTCAATCTCAGAGACATTTTGACACATATCAAACTAAAAGATAAATAATTTTTGCACTTTATTGCACTATTTTGCACGGGGTAAATGTTCAAATATATTGGCACTTTAAGGCATGAAAAACACTAAAAACCACAAATATTAGTGCAAAATAGTGCAAAAATCAGGACAAAAGTGCAAGAAAAGTCCGGCAAATCTCTACTCTATAAATATGCCTCAAACTAGCAACAACTCGGCATCATAGCCAATATAAACGCATCTAAACTGTCCTGAAAACCTATAATAAACAAAGGGATAATGTATATATAAAAAAGAGCCTTTCGGCTCTTAATTAAATCTGCGCTTGGAGGGATTCGAACCCCCGACCTTTTGGTTCGTAGCCAAACGCTCTATCCAACTGGGCTACAAGCGCTTACTTAATTACTATATCAACAATATAAAAATATTTCAAGATAAAAAGTAAATTTTCATTAACTTTCTATTGTATCAACTATACGTTTTATATAAAATCGGAATAGAGGGGCTATCACATTTTTAAGGAGAATTTATGGGCGAACAGTTTAAAAGAAATCCGTATATGGACTATAGAAATGTCGTTCCTTTTATGGATTTATCAGGATTTATAGTAAAACAGCCGGTTGAACTCGAAAACCATCCTGCGGCACCGCTTCAACTGCAGCTTATGAAAAAGAAATTCTCTAAAATGGTTAATCTTAGAAGAATGCAGTATTGCAGGCTTTGCGAGGAATACAGAAATGGAAGAAAATAATTTTTTAGAAATTGCAATTAAAGCAAAAGCTGCTTCTAAAAAAATTGCAGTTATTAATGAAAGCACTAGAAATCAGGCATTAATTAACATTGCAGAGAATTTGAAAAATAATAAAGACAAAATATTTGAAGCAAACAAGAATGACTTGGAGCTTGCAAAAATATTTGTCGAAAAGGGCGAGCTTACTAAATCCAATTTTAACAGACTCAAGCTTGATGAAAACAAAATGCGGGATATGATAGAAGGTATTATCGATATATCAAAGCTTGAGGATCCTATTGGAAAAATTTTGTTGAAGAGGGAATTAGATGAAGGTTTAATCCTAACAAAAGTTTCCTGCCCTATAGGTGTTTTAGGTATAATTTTTGAAGCCCGTCCGGATGTTATATCGCAAATTTCAGCCTTAGCAATAAAATCGGCAAATGCTGTTATACTAAAAGGCGGCAAGGAGGCCGTTAACACAAACACTGCTATTATGGATATTATTCAGCAAGCATTAGATGATACACCGGGCTTTCCAAAGAATGTCATTGCACAGGTATTTTCCAGAGAAGATGTTAACCACATGCTAAAGATGGAAAAATATATAAATCTGATTATTCCGCGCGGAGGCAATAATCTCGTTAGATTTATAAAAGAAAATACGAAAATTCCAGTTTTAGGGCATGCTGACGGAATTTGTCATATATTTACGGATAAAACAGCTGATTTAGAGAAAGCTAAAAAAATAATTATTGACGCTAAAACTCAATATCCAAGCGCTTGCAATTCTGTAGAAACACTATTAATTCATAGAGATTATGGGTTCACAGAAGAACTATTAAAATCACTGGAAGAGGCAGGAATCAAACTCATTGCTAATCCGGAAAGCTGGCACAAAGAATATTCAGACAAAATTCTTGCTTATAAATTTGTAAATTCACTTGAAGAGGCTATTGAACATATAAACGAATATTCATCCGGTCATACTGATGCTATTATTACAGAAAACGAAAGCAACGCTAAAATATTCCTAAATACAGTAGATTCTGCCGGAGTATATCATAATGCTTCTACAAGATTTGCTGACGGCTTCCGTTACGGTTTCGGAGCCGAAGTAGGAATTTCCACTAATAAAACACATGCCAGAGGACCTGTTGGATTGGATGGACTTACTATTTATAAATATACACTTGAAGGTAATGGTGAAATTGTAAGCGATTATGTCGAAGGGATTAAAAAATTTAAGCATAAGGATTTATAAATGAAAATAGGGGTTATAGGACTTGGATTAATAGGAGGCTCTATATTTAAAAAAGGGCTAGAAGCCGGATATGAAATGATTGGCGTTTCACGCTCTGTTAAAGCTGAAAATGTCAGCAGTAACTATGACAGTTTAAAAGAATGTAATGTTATTTTTGTCTGCACGCCAATGAATAAAACGCTTGAAATTTTGGATAAAATTGAAAATATAATTGGTACAGACACCATTGTTACAGATGTGTGCTCACTCAAAGAATTTGTTTCCCAAAAGAGTTACAAATATAAATTCATCCCGTCTCATCCAATGGCAGGAACTGAACATAGCGGTTGGGAAGCTTCTTTTCCCGAACTTTTTAAAGGTGCCGTATGGGCTGTCACCCCGAAAGATGATACGAATATAAATGACTTTGACGTCTTGAAAAAAATTATCAAAAGTTTCGGTGCAGAAGTCATAGTTACAACACCAAGGGAGCATGATAGAGCCGCAGCATTAATTTCACACACACCAATGCTGGTTGCGCAGGCTTTATGCAAAAATATTGAGAATAATAATCTGGCTCAAAAATTAGCTTCGTCAGGGTTTAGAGATACAACAAGACTCGCGCTTTCTAATACTGAAATGGCTGAAGATATGGTTGTAATGAATGAATCAAATATTAAGGATGTAATATCTATGCTTAATCAAAACATAGAAAAAATTCTTGACGGAGATTATAAAAAAGAGGCCGAAAACATAAAAGAATTCCGACAAAAGCTTTACTGCGACAAAGTTTCTAAATAAGATTTGTTATTATTAATGGTATCTTTTGAGGCTGCTATACAGTAAACAGGTTTTGAAGAAAATATCTTCTGAGCAAGATTTACAATATCATTTTTAGTAATTTTATCAATCTCATCATACAGCTTGTTTGCATAATCTATGCCATATTTAGAATTAAGTCCTAAGCTTATAGAACCTAGTTTGTTTGCAGTGCCTTCATTCTCAATTAAACCCGCCTTCATCGCAAGTTTTGCATTCTCTAAATCCTCGGCGCTAAAACTGCCTGATTTTAGTTCATTGATTTGTCTCTTAAACCCGTCTATAGACTTTTGAACATTTTCATAACTGATTTCTCCAATTTCTTTATTATCAGTTGTTGTCAAAATATTGCAGGAAAGTTCGCCTCTGTCTCCGCATTTATCTATTGAAGAATAAACAGAGTATGCTAAATGCTCTTTTTCTCTCAACACGTTAAATAAGCCGATACTGGAATTTGTAAGTATTGAATTAAGGATTTCACCGGCTACGGTTTCTTTTATAGTATTATTGGTTTTAAACTTATAAACCTGCATTATATCAGCCTGTGAATTATTGGTTGCTTTTGTTAGAACTACAGGAGCATTATTTTCTTTATAAAGTGATATTGTTTTTACATTATTAGGCAGAACCTGCTTTAAATTTTCAGCCGAAGCTAATATCTCCTCTTTAACAGATTCGGCTCCATCTTTAGGAACATTAGCCGTTATTATTCCTCGAGAATTATTTATAATATAATTATGACAATCCCTCAAATCCTCCAGTGTTATACTATCCAGATTAGATAGTATCTCATCTTCAGATGATTCGTATGGATTATTTGCACATTCCCAATTATAATAGAGTCTTTGTGCGGTATTTTGCCTTTTTTGTATATTATCTCTAACAATACCTATTGCCTCTTTTAAATTTTCTTGAGTTAAATTCGGATTATACAAGAGCTTTTCCGCACTTTCAAAAACTTTATGCCTGTTATTTAAAATACCATTTGATGATATTTTCAACTTTGAGTTAGTAAGTGATGCATAAAGATTCATGTTATTTTCTTCCTGAAATTTATTCCAATCATCCTCATTAATCCCGGCTGCCCCCATCTCATAAATTTCATTCAAAACCTCTATAACACCTGGTTTTCCCTTATACGGTTGATCAAGACATAATGCGATATTGTAATTTACATTACGGTTCTTTGTTTCATATAATCCTACTGTAAAATTGTTATCAAGTGTATATTCACTAACCTTTTGCATATTAACAGGTTTTCGAGAGTTACCCTTAAAGCTTACACTTTCTGCTTTTGGATGAACTAAAGTTACAGAAGCTTTTTTAAGATTAAAGTATTCTTTAACAGCCTTATCCACATCATCAGCGGTTATTGAATCAAGCAATTTCTCATACTGTGTAAAATACTCAATGTTTCCGTCAAGAACAGCTTTTCCTATACTATCATTTACTACAGAAGAATATTCAAGGGAATTCTCTCTTTCCTTTCTAATCTTTTGTTTCAAAACCTCAAGAGTTTTATCCGAAACAGGAGCTATTTCAGAAATAGAAGCAAAAACACTTCTTAATGCAGGTTCGCTATATTTTTCAGAGGTATTAAAAGCCAGATAAACCATTCTTGGAGAATTCGGATTAGTACTTATTTTTTCACTATCTATATAAGGATATGCATTATACTTTCGAAGATTCTTATCTAATCCGCATTCTTGCGATTCTATGTATGCTTTGGCTAAATCAAAAACAACTTTTCCTTTTACATCAGAATTTTTAGGCCCTGCAAAGCCTAATACAACATCTGTTGAAACAGCCTTATCATTTATGAAATCTTTTCTTACAGTATGACTAAGAGGAATCAGCTTCTCTTCAAACCTTCGGCCAGCAGAGGTTTTCTGAGAATTAAAATTCTGCGCAACAAGCATGATAACCTCATCCGGATTAACATCTCCTGTTATCACAAGACTCATATTATCGGGGGTATAATATTTATCATAATAAGATTTTACATCCTCCCGCGTTAAACTCTTAATAGTCTTCACGCTTCCTCCGACCATTTCATCTGCAGGATTTTTGATATTGAAGAGAGTCCTGACTGTCTGATCCATAGCAATTGTCTGCGGATTATCAAGAATCATATTGATTTCAGAACAAACCGGACCTTTTTCTTTTGAAATCATATTATCAGCAAGCTTTAAATCTTCTGTCATAGATGCAATTACCTGTATTTGCTTCTCTAGGTCAGTTCTATTCAGCAAAGGGGTGGAATTCACATAATCTGTTATAGCATAATTCGTACTGGCATTTGCCCAGCCGCCGAGTTCGTCAATCTTTTTAAAAGAATCTCCTGGTTCAAGTTTTATATGTCCATTATCACCGTTTGTCCCGTTAAAAGCCATATGCTCTAAAAAATGACTGATACCCTTTATATTCGCACTCTCATTCATTGACCCGACATTAACATAATTTTTTACTACAGCCGGAGAGCCCTCCATTGGAACAATATTAACTTTATATCCGTTCGCAAGTTTATAACTATATACCTCTAAACCATTTTCCAGTTTATAACGTCCAATCATTTGATATTTTAAAGGCAAATTTACTCTAAAATCAGGAGTAACATTAGATAGTGCCGTTATTTGAGCATTTTCATGCACAGGTTTATTCCTGCTATCCATCCCGGTCCCTGCAGATTTGAAATAAACATTATAAAAACCATTAACCTTCATAACCATATTATATAAAAAACAAACTACAGTAAAAAATTGCTAAATTGTAAAGAAACATAAAGCGGCGGGACTTTTGCAAAGTCCCGCCGCTTATAAAACTTTATCCTAACCTTCAAACTGTTCAGCTATTTCAAACGGCTGTTCAGCAAGCTTTAAAGTTTCTCTATCAATGATACCTCTTTTAAGCTCTGTAAAAGAAGCTTTTTTAGAGTTAAATTTCTTTTTCAAAAATTCATATGCAACCTTCGGATCACACTTTGTACCGCAGGTAAATAAATCTACCGCAGCATAACCCAATTCCGGCCATGTATGAATAGCAAGGTGGCTTTCTGAAATAATAACCACACCGCTTACACCATAGGGATTAAACATATGAAAGCACTTTTGAACGATTGTGGCACCACACTCAAGAGCCGCGTCTATCATGTACTTTTCTACTTTATCATTACTGTTAAGTGTATTCGGATCACACTCAAAAAATTCTGCAAGGACATGCTGTCCCAAGTTTACTTTTTCCAAGTTCTGCTTTTCAAGCTCGTCAAGTGAAGATGATACAATTGTCAATTCATGTGCCTCCTTTACTACCGGTGTTATACAACACCAATCAAATTTTACTAACTTCTATATATTACTATAAAAAACGAAAAATTTGTATATTTTACACTTTTTATCATGATTATTAAGAAATTGTTACATTTCTAAAATCGATATTAAGATTATATAAGGAAATCTTAATTTCAAGAAAATTTAGTCTATAATAATAATGCAAAGAACGAATGAAATATGAAGGAGAAAGATATGCAATCAGTAGAAGAAATGCTTGGCAAATTAGAAACAGCAGACAATACAACTAAAAACAAAATTGAAAATATTTTGGTAGACAAAGGCACGGCTGTTGTTCCTGAACTTGTTAATCAACTGCAGGTTGTAAGAGGTGTTAAACGCGGAGTTGTTGCAATGACACTTATTAGAATCGGCGAAGCTTCTGTTGAATATCTTAAAAAAGCTGCTAATAATAACAAAGAGTTTGAATGGGTTGCTAAATACCTTATTTCTGAAATTAAAGGTGTTGCAGCATAAAAGTGACAGATGAGAGAGTTAATGTAAATATTTATACAGACGGGGCATGCAGCGGTAATCCGGGTCCGGGAGGCTTTGGAACTATTTTAGTCCATATTGATAAAGATGGAATTAAGCATGAAAAAGAGCTTTCAGAAGGGTTTAGGTGTGTTACAAATAACCAGATGGAACTTTTAGCCGTTATTACAGGTTTGGAAGCCCTCAAGAAGCCGTGTAATGTTACTTTATACTCGGACAGTAAATATGTTGTTGATGCTTTCAATAACAACTGGATTGACGGCTGGATAAAAAAAGGATGGAAAACTGCCGGCAAGACTCCTGTCAAAAATGTTGAGCTCTGGAAGAGACTCTTAAAGGCAAAAGAGCCTCACAAAGTTGAATTCATCTGGGTGAAAGGACATGCCGGACATGAATACAATGAAAGATGCGATTCACTTGCCGTAAATGCTTCAAAAAAAGAAAACCTCAAAGAAAACATAATGTAAAGTTTTGTAACAATATTTATCCTTGTTGAAATCACATCATTTTTAAATACTTTATATATATGTAAGATTTAAAATGATGGTGAACAAAGATGGCAATCGCAAATTTACACGAAACATTATTAAGCTATAAGTTAAGAAGAAATGCTCTTAATCTTGAAATCACTGAGCTTCAGAATAAGAAATCTCTTGCAACATATTCTCAAGCGGATGCTCAATCTTTGAAGAATGCTGAATCACATTCAGTTAGAGATTATTTTAAAACCTTATTTGAAGAAGACGAAAGCTTACAGGGCGAATATACCGACTATACAGAAATCCCTGAATTTGAAGAAGAAATTGATAAGATAACTGCAAAATATCAGGAAGAGTTTGAAGAATTGACAGCTTGGGAAACAGTTGTTGATGCTCAAATTACAACTGCCAGTGCAGAATTAGAAGAAGTAAATGCTTATATGGAATCACTGCAATCAATGCTTTCAAGCAACATTCAAGAAGACTTTGATTACAGTTTAAGCTAATAAATTATTATTAAGCAAACAGCCATATTCCTAAAAGAGCAAATAGAATTAAAGCTATATTATAATGAAGGAATGTTGGTATGCAGGTATCAAATATATGGTTATGCTGCCCATCAGCATTTAAGCCGGAAGTAGGTCCTAATGTCGTATCGGAAGCAGGAGAGCCTGCATCACCTAATGCCGCAGCAGCCGCAAGTAAAATAACCATTTGCGCGGTATTAAATCCCATATGAATACAAACCGGAATAAATAATACCGCAAGAATCGGGATTGTCCCAAATGACGTTCCAATACCTATTGTTATAAATAAACCTAGCAAAAGAACTGCCAGCGAAGTTATCATAACATTTTCAGGCATAAAAGTTATTACAGAGGATATTAGTGAATTTATAGCCCCTGATTCTTTTAAAACAGCAGCAAAACCGGCGGCTACAAGCATAACAAATGCAACATAGCCCATAAGATAAATACCTTCATTCATCATATGATCCATCTTATCTTGCGGAATAACACGACAGGAAAAAATTATTCCCAACCCTACAAGAGCTCCGAGAGGCAAAGATTGAGTCATAAGCTGAACAATAAAAGTCGCCAGAGCTGCCAACAAAACAATCCAATGTTTAGGCAAAAATTTGCCATTGCCGCTTGAAACAATATTAGCAACAGGCTTATCTTCATATATTCGCGGTTTTCTATAACTTACAAATACAGCTGTCAATAGCCCGACAATCATTCCCAGTCCTAAAATAGCCGTGTATTTCCAAATATCACTGCGCATTACATAAACACCGTTTTGAATCATGTTATCAGCAATAAGGTTTTGAAAGATTAGACCGAATCCTGCAGGGATAGCAATGTAGGGCATCTTCAAACCAAAAGCCAACACACAAGCAACAGCACGTCTATCTATTTTTAATTTATTCATAATCGCTAATAGAGGAGGTATTATAATAGGAATAAAAGCGATGTGAATTGGAATTATATTTTGCGAAGCCATTGCAATAAGAGTTAATATGAAAAGCAAGACCATTTTCCTTCCTGCCACAAATTGTGTAATTTTAGAAGAAATAACATCAGTAAAGCCAGAATGTGCCATCGTTGCGGCAAATGCTCCAAGTAAAATATAACTCAATGCAGTTTCAGAATTATCTCCCATACCTGAAATAAAGATATGCATGACATCTCCGGCACTAAGCCCTGCAAGCAAACCTCCCGCCAAGGTCGAAACGATGATGGCAAGCAACACATTAACTTTTTTCAAACATAAAATACAAAGCAAAACAACAGATATAAGAGCTGGATTTAAGCATAAGTGCCAAAGTGTACTCATCAATTTATTTTGCTTCCTCTTCCTGCAGAAGATTTATTATATCCATTGCAGTCTCTTTCTGTACATCCAGCGGAAGGCATTTTAAATATTCAAAAGCTTCTGCTATTTTTTGGTCTGTGTCATACCAGCGTCTTAATACATAAGTAAAAGCATCTGTTATAATATTATCAGCTAAATCTATTCCATGTTCCTTAGATTTTTTAACAATCAAATCAGCACATTTGTACTGTGTCATTATATTTGCATTACGCATCAAACTCACTGCTAAACTTATTGTTGGATCTACATCATACCAGCGTTTATACATACAAAATACCTTTTCCTCTTTTATATCTATAGTATATTTTTTAAACTATTTTGTCAATTGAGAAATGATAAAATCTTTCTTATTTTTATCACTCATAGAAAAAAGCAAAGTCTTTTCTTTAGAAGTATCTCCCTTTACTATTTTAATGCCAGACTTTGGTAATTTAAAAATCTTTGATAAATATTCAATAAGCGCTTTATTGGCCTTATTTTCAATCGGCTGCGCCGTAATTTTCACCTTTATAAAACCTTCCTCAATAATAAGTTCATTTTTAGAAGAATTCGGCACAATCCTAATTTTTACTAAAAGGCCATCTTGTACGTCTTTTATCATACTTTCTGGAATACCATTACATATTCATGCTTAAAAATATAAAACCCTCCTGCCAGAGCACGATAGCGCCACAGATTTGCAGTCTTGCCTTTTGCTCTTTCATTTCCCTGCATATCTTTAATAATTATAGCCTTAGTTATAAAGCCCAGTTTATTCATTCTTGACATGCATTCAAAACCGAGGGGAATATGCTGGGAATTAGCATATTTATCACCTATTATAAGACAGGCGAAACGTCCTTTTTCTAATAAATCGTATCCATTCTTAGCAACTTTTTCAAACAAGTTATAAAAATCCTCTGTAGTTGCACAATTAGATAAGTCTTCTTTTTTATCCGAAAATTTAATAATATCATCATACGGCGGATGAAGCATAAGAAGCTGCGCTTGTTTCCGTCCCATAATATCAAGCCTTGCCTGAATTTTTTCTCGTGCAAGTGTACTTGCAGAATCAGCACAAATGATATTAACATCAGTTACAAGCTGTTTTGGCGTAAATTTTTCAGAAACACTTTCTGCTAAATCTTCCTTTAATTCAACCCCTATACAGCGTCTATTCATATTAACAGCCTCTATACCGGAAGTTCCAGAGCCAAAAAACAAATCCAATACTATATCATTCTTTTTGGTAAAACGTTCGTAAATCTGTTGAGCAATCTGCGGAATATAATTCCCGTGATATTCATTCGAATGGCCGCCTTCTTTTAAACGGTTAGGAAACTCCCATAAAGTATCCGTTTTTATATGTTCATACTCACGCCAGTTTTTTAAATTTATATCACTGTACGCTGTCGTTTTTACGGCACTATCATCAACGACTCTAAGCCCCGCTCCTTTAGTTTTTTTCTCTTTTAAATTCGATTTAGCCATATCTCTCCCCATTTCATATAATAGTTTAAGATATTTATTCAAATTTGTAATCAAACAAATAGAGGACATTAATAATACCCGCTCTAAAGAGCGGGTATTTAAGTTTTACTTATTCATCTGCTGTAGTCTATCGCAAGCATCACAAGGCTGCGGCTGTGTAACTTGTTTCTGGCAAGGATCGCAAGGTGCAGGCTTCTTGGTACAAGGATCACATTGAACGGGCTGCTTTTTTGCACATGGATCGCAAGGCGCCGCAGCACCTGTTTCACAAGGATCACATTTCTTTTGTTTTTTGCAGGAACAATCAGGCTTCTTCTTTTCACATTTCGGACAGTGTCCCCAATAAGCAGGATTTAAATTTGACCAGTCAAATGCGTTAGCACTTTGAGAGCCTATTACTGATACGATGCCTAATACAGCTAATACAGATAATGTTTTTTTCATCTCGTACTCCTTTTTTTAAATTAACGAACTGTATTTTTAATACATTTCTATTGTAAAAAAGTGTATGATAATTACCATAGCCCGTACGGAGAAAATATTTTTAGACGGAAGGCTAATTCCTTGTCTTATCTATTAATTTATTATCTTTACTCCATTTGAATGTCGAACGAATTTCTGAACCAATTTTTTCAATAAGATGTTTTTTGGATTCTAATCTTAATTCATTAAATTTTGCTCCGCCCGATGCCATCTCATCCATAAATTCCTGTGCATATTTTCCGCTCTGAATATCAGCAAGTATTTTTTTCATTTCTTCTTTTACGTTGCTGTCAATCAATTTATCCCCGCGGGTTAAATCTCCATATTCCGCATTATTTGATATTGAGTAGTGCATATCCTCAATTCCGCCTTGATAAATTAAATCAACAATAAGTTTCAATTCATGGCAAACCTCAAAATAAGCCATATAAGGGGAATATCCTGCTTCCACAAGGGTTTCAAAAGCCGTCTTTATTAAAGCTGAACATCCCCCGCATAAAACAGCCTGTTCTCCGAATAAATCAGTTTCAGTCTCTTCTCTAAAAGTCGTCTCTAAAATACCGGTTCTTCCAGAGCCTATTGCAGACGCATATGATAATGCGACCTCCTTAGAATCACCGCTGTAGTCTTGATAAACTGCGATTAAAGAAGGCACTCCACGTCCCGCTTGATATTCACTTCTTACAGTATGACCTGGAGCCTTAGGGGCTGTCATTATAACATTAATGTTTTTAGGAGGTTTAATAAAACCATAATGAATATTAAAGCCATGAGCAAACATCAGATACTGACCCTCATGTAAATTCGGCTCAATTTCTTCTTTGTAAACTTTTGCCTGTATCTCATCCGGGATCAAAATCTGTATAACATCAGCCTCTTTTACAGCTTCTGCTATAGACATCGTTTTTAAGCCATAGTCTTTAGCCTTTATATCTGATTCCCCTCCGAGTCTTAAACCAAAAATCACATCACATCCTGACTCTCTAAGATTCAGCCCCTGACCGTAACCCTGTGAGCCAAAACCGATTACTGCAATTTTTTTTGTTTTGATTAATTCCTGATTAATATCCTTATCTAAATAAATTTGCAAGTTTTCCATATTACCTCCAAATATCAGCGGGCGAAGCTAAGCTTCGCCCGCTCTATTAATAAAATTTAATTACTCTTCCTCTATCCCGATAATAGATGTTTGCTCTCCGTCTGTCATATCTTCAACAACACAGCCGCCTGAAGGAGTTTGGCTTTCTGAATCATCCTTATCAGTGTTTACAATCTTGTTTACAGAAACAACTGTATCATTATCAACAAGATTTTGTGCTCGAACTCCTGTTGCAGGTCTGCCCTGGCAAGAAATATCGCCGGCTTTTATTCTGGTCACAATACCGTTTGCAGTAACTAGCATAATTTCGTCGCTTTCTTCTACAATAGTAAGTGCCACAAGCCTTGACATATTAGACTTGAATTTTGTCGCAATTAGTCCGATACCGCCTCTGTTTTGTGTCCTGAATTCAGAGAGTTTTGTACGTTTTCCAAACCCGTCAGATGTAACAACGAGTAAGTCTGCATCATAATTTCTCGGTACAATATCGCATCCGATAATTGTATCAGCAGCACGGAGCTTCATAGAAGTTACGCCTCTTGCGCTTCTTCCTAGCGGTCTTAAATCTTCAATCGGGAATCTTATTGCCATACCGCAGGATGTACCGATTATAATTTCGTCATTCGGATTTGCAAGTTTAACCCAGTTGAGTTTGTCGCCTTCTTCCAGTGAAATTGCAATAATACCGCTTCTTCTGATACTTGCAAAGTTATCCAGCTCAATACGTTTGATATAACCTTTTTGGGTAAGCATAATCAAATTCAAATCATGAGAGAAATTGCTTACCGGAACAACAGCTGTAATAGTCTCGCCTTGCTCTATCGGAAGAACATTCACAATAGGAAGTCCCTTGGATTGTCTGCCGCCTTCAGGGAAATCGTATACATTCAAGCTGTATACAATACCTTTAGATGAGAAGAACAATACTTTATCATGCATCATTGCAGTAAAGAAATGTTGTATATCATCGTCATCCTTTGTCTTCATGCCTGCTTTGCCGCGTGTTGCACGATTTTGGCGTTCAAACGTATCTAAAGAAATTCTCTTTAAGTAACCCTGATGAGTTATAAATACGGCCATTGGAGTATTCGGCGTCAAATCTTCAATTGTAACTTCGCCCTGTTCAGGAACAATTTGAGTTTTTCTGTCATCTCCGTACTTTTCTTTGTCCTCTAAAAGTTCGGCCTTAATAATATCAAGAACTTTTTGCCTGTCTGCAAGAATTCCTTCATATTCTTCAATCTTTTTAAGAAGTTCATCATACTCATTTTTGATTTTATCTTGTTCTAAGCCTGTCAATCTTCTTAACTGCATTTCAAGAATTGCATTCGCCTGATCTACATCAAGACCAAATCTGCTCATCAAGCCGACTCTTGCATCATCTGTGGTTTTTGATTTTTTAATAAGTTCAATAACTTCATCTAAAGAACCCAAAGCAATCAATAAACCTGCTAAAATATGAGCTCTGATTTTTGCTTTCTTCAAGAAATAAATAGTTCTTCTTGTAACTATTTCAACTCTATGTTCAACAAATTCGTTCAAAACTTCATAAAGGTTAAGCAGCCTCGGCTGTTTCCCGCATAGTGTAACCATATTTACCCCGAATGTAGTTGCAAGCTGGGTATATTTGAACAAATTATTTTTTACAACCTCCGGCTTAGCGTCACGCTTAAGCTCGATTACAATACGCATACCTTCTCTATCGGATTCATCTCTTAAATCTGATATACCGTTAATTCTCTGTTCTTTAACAAGATCGGCAATTTTTTCAATTAATTGTGCCTTGTTAACCTGATATGGGATTTCCGTAACAATGATTGCGGTTCTTGTCTGTCTGCCTGCTCCGCCCGGGATTTCTTCTATTGTAGCAACCGCAGACATCTTAATAGAGCCTCTTCCTGTTTCATAAGCCTGTTTAATGTCATTCAATCCGACAATTGTTGCTGCTGTCGGAAAATCAGGCCCTTTGATATGTTCCATCAAACCTTCAACGGTAATCTGCGGATTATCAATAAGCGCAATTGTACCGTCTACGACTTCTCTAAGGTTATGCGGTGGAATATTAGTTGCCATACCTACAGCAATACCGGATACACCGTTTAATAAAAGCATCGGAAGTCTTACCGGAAGAACAGAAGGTTCTTCTAAAGAACCGTCAAAGTTCGGAACAAAATCAACTGTTTCGCAGTCAATATCAGCAAGCATAGAGGTTGTAATCTTATGCATACGGGCTTCTGTATAACGCATTGCAGCAGCGCTGTCACCGTCAACGGAGCCGAAGTTACCATGCCCGTCTACTACAAGGTATCTTGTATTAAAGTCTTGTGCTAAACGAACAAGAGCTTCATACACTGAGC
>CALUSZ010000038.1 GCA_944323495.1 Candidatus Gastranaerophilales bacterium | reverse complement strand
GTAATACAAAGGTTGGCGGAAACTTAAATATTGATTCAGTTAACAACATCCATATCGGTAACTACAACTATGAAGAAGGAACGCTTCTTGACGGAAGTTTAACAGTCGGCGGAGCTATTAACGCTATCGCACACGATGGTAACATCGGTGTATCAATTGATACAACTGCTGATACAATTAACTTGAAATCAGAAAACTTAAATATCATAACAGACGGTAAAGCTTTATTGACGGCAAATGATTATAAATTCTCTGCAAAAGGATACATCGGCGGTATTAGCGACACAAAAAACTTCATCAACTCAATGGAAAATTACACATTATATCCCGGTGATTCCGCATCTTATCTAAATATAGCAGGCGGCATTGTTTCTCAAATAGAGACAGAAGACAAAGCATATATAGCATCTTATGGCGATATGAATGTAACCGGAGTTAATGCAAACGATGTTTACTTAACAGCTTATGGCAAAAATATAACAATCCTTGGCGACACAATTCACGCCAATGTAATCAATGTCGGCGGAGAGACAGACAAATTAAGAGTTGCATTTGATGGCAGAGACTATACTTTGAAATACACAAACATTAGAGATGCAAAAGAAGTAACTATCAATGGTACAGATAAAATCACATACGAATTAACAAACGGCGAAAACGGATATAACGTTAGAGACCCAAGACCGGAAAACACAACCTACCTTGTAGGTCCAGACAAACCGGTAGAACCAAATCCGGAACCGGAACCGGAACCGGAACCAGAACCGGAACCAGAACCGGAACCGAATCCAGATCCAACCCCTGAATTACCGGATGGCAACGAAAACGTTAAAGTCTTAGACAGCTACCAAGATCAATCAATCAATCTGGCTCAAGTATACACACCAGTAGCATACGCAGCAGACTTAGACGATGACCAAATAGACAAAGGAGTTCGTAAAAACGTAGATGGCTCAGTAACAGTCGTAAGAGCATATCCGATGGGTAAATAATAAAGATGTAAGACAGAAAAAGAGCTAACTTAAAAGTTAGCTCTTTTTTCTTGTATAAAAGTTCCTAATATGATATTATTTGATTATAAAATAAGAGAGGGAGAATATATGAGAAAAGGTTTCACTTTAGCAGAAGTTTTAATAACATTAAGTATTATAGGAGTCGTTGCAGCCTTAACAGCTCCTGCATTAACAAAGAATTCCGGTCAAGCTAAAATAGGACCGTCCTTAGCTAAATTTGTTAATACATTTGAAACAGCCGGCGGGCTAATGATGCAGGAACAATCCCTGACTCGATTTGTAGATGCTGATGCTGGAGAGAGCATTTCATCATTGCCAATGGAAGAGCTTGCCAACAACATGTTAATGGCCCCAACAACAGAAGCCTATAATTATTATCCGCCTAATGGCGGCACTGCAACAACCATCGCAGCCGGTTCTGCATACGTACTTAAAGATGGTTCAATTATGGGAGTTCTTCCATATGCAACTGTAACCAATCTTGGAGACAAAGGCGCTTATAAAGGTACTATTGCAGATATTATATATGATATTAACGGTAATGCGGGCAAAAATCGTGCCGGTAAAGATGTATTTATGTTTGTACTTGATAATTCAGGAACTCTTGTTCCCTATGGTTCAAATACATATAAATACCTTTATCCAAGCTTTAAAACCGCTTGTGATGCAGATGGCAGCACTCTTGCAGCTGGTCTGGCATGTACAGGTGCAATTGCTGACAACTCCTGGAAAGCAGATTACTAAGAGCGGATTAATATGATAATCATAGAAAAACCATACGCATCAGAATTTTTGATAGATACAATTGCTCAAAATGACTGGCCAGTGCTAAAAAATGATGCCATTTCTGAGGCTGGCATTGAGAAAGGTGCTTTTGATTTAGTTCCTTCTGAAATTGCAAAGAACTATTATTTAACACAAGAATACCCTTTAATTTATGCCAACTCTGAAAACGCCATAAGCTGGGTTCTGGAGAACCTTCCTGACTCAAACTTGAGTAATTATATACGTCTATTTAAAGATAAAATCGCATTCAGAGAACTCCTGAAGGAATTGTATCCGGATTTTTATTTTCAATCAGTGGAGTTTGCAGAGTTAAAAAATCTGCAGACTGAAAATATAAAATTTCCTGTTGTCATAAAACCTTCTGTAGGATTCTTGAGTTTTGGAGTGCATACAGTAAAAAATGCTGAAGAATGGCAAGATACAATAAAAAAATTAGATAAAGAAATGAAAGAGGCAGAAGCTCTGTATCCGGACAATGTAGTAAATTCCTCTAAATTTATTATAGAAGAGCTTATCGAAGGAGAAGAATTTGCAATAGATGCTTACTATGACAGAAATGGGGAACCTGTTATATTAAATATCTTTCAGCACCCATTTTTTAATGAAAAGGATGTAAGTGATAGAATTTACCTGATGTCTACCGGCATAATGATAAAATACATGGCGAAATTTTCACTTCTGCTACGCGATATAGGTAACCTAAAAAATATTAAAAACTTTCCTATGCACATAGAAATTCGTGTAACCAAAGATGGTGCAATTATTCCTATAGAGGTTAATCCAATGCGCTTTGCCGGCTGGTGCACAACGGATGTCAGTAAATATGCCTGGGGGATAAATGTATATGAGTGCTTCTTCAACCAGACAAGACCGGATTGGAACAATATTCTTGCAAATGCTGGCAAAGAAGTTTTTTATTTTTCTATGGCAGAAGTTCCTTACGGTATAGAAAAACAACGCCTGAAAAACTTTGATTACAAGGGTTTTCTTGCTAATTATTCTAACGTACTTGAAGTTCGCCGCATAAATCCGGAAAATAATCCTCTATTTGCAATAATCTTTGGCTCGACAACATCTAAAGATGAAGTTATAAGAATATTGTCATTAAAGACAAAAGATTACATTTAATTACTTGTTTAACTTGATTGATATACGTATTTCACTGTGCTAAAATATCCTTATGGAAACTCTTAAAAAGATTTATGAGAGATTTAAAAATCTGGATAAGAAAAAGCGCTCTTATTTTATAGCAATTTTTGCTGTTATATTCGTTATGGCTTGGGCTTTTATTTCAGCAGGATTGATTACAGCCAACTTTAACCGCGCGCAGCTTAAGGGAAATCAGGACGAACAAAAAGTTGATGCAGTCGGGATTATTATTACTGAGACAAAGGATGGAAATAAGTATTTTGAAATATATGGTGAAACCGGACACTACAGCAACGACCACAGTATTGCAACACTGCATAACGTTATAGGAAATTTTTATAAGGATAATGAAGTTGCAATGAGTTTCCAATCATCAAAAGGAACTTATGACGAAAAAACAGGCGTTATAACTCTATATGAAAATACATATATTGTACTAAAAGACAACACATCTTTGAATACGGATAAGCTAATCTGGTCTGGTTCAGACAAAGAAACCGTTGCAGAAGGGAATGTTCTAATCAAGAAGAATAACGAAATGATTGCTACAGCGCAAAAAGGCATAATTGGCGCTGATTACGAAAAGTTTAAAATAATTGGAAAAACCCAAACAAAAATCTACGGTAAGGAGAAGTAATGAAAAAAATTTTAATAATTTCTTTGTTGATATTATCAAGCCT
>CALUSZ010000037.1 GCA_944323495.1 Candidatus Gastranaerophilales bacterium | reverse complement strand
CGGGCAAGGTATCATAAAGAACATAAATGATTTTACAATCACATAGATAAAGAGAAAAGCGCCGATGAGCATAAATGCAATTCTATTAAACATCCATGCACCTTCGGAATTATCCTTGAAATAATTCACATATTCAACATCAGCAATATGCTTACACTCAGGAGAATCCTTACATACATAGAAATTTTTGTGCTCCTCTGCACATTCTAAACATAAAGCTTTTCCGCAAGCTTTGCATACCGCAAAAGCATCTCTATCATGGTGATTGTAACATTTCATATATCCAACTCTCCTTTTATAAAGTCTTACCGTAAGCTTCAAGCTGAGCCTTCAGTGCTTCAATATCTTCATCAGATAATTTAGCGCCTTCATTCAAAGCTTTATTCAGTTCCGGCATATTAGCTTCAAAGTATTCAAACCAACCTGATTTATATTCACTGACTTTCTTGTTATCAATTTCATCAAGGAAACCTTCGTTTGCAGCAAACAGAATTGTTACCTGCTGCGCTACTGTCAAAGGTTTATACTGCGGCTGTTTTAATACTTCAGTAAGTTTTTGTCCTCTAAGAAGCTGTTTTTTAGTTGCAGCATCCAAATCAGAAGCAAACTGTGCAAAAGCTTCCAATTCTCTGAATTGTGCCAAGTCAAGACGAAGCTTACCTGCAACCTGCTTAATACCCTTTGTTTGAGCTGCACCACCTACACGGGATACTGAAATACCGGCGTTAATTGCAGGTCTTACACCAGAGTTAAACAGAGCTGTTTCTAAGAATATCTGACCATCTGTAATAGAAAATACATTTGTCGGAATATATGCAGAAACGTCACCCGCTTGAGTTTCAATGATAGGAAGCGCTGTAATACTACCACCGCCCAATTCATCATTAAGCTTAACAGCTCTTTCAAGAAGTCTTGAGTGAAGATAGAATACATCACCAGGATAAGCTTCACGTCCCGGCGGTCTTTTAAGAAGCAAGCTCATTGCACGATAAGCTTGAGCGTGTTTGGTCAAATCATCATACACAATTAAAACGTGCTTGCCCTGTTCCATAAATTCTTCTGCGATAGCAACACCGGCAAACGGAGCAATATATTGCAAAGGAGCCGGTTCGTTTGCATTAGCTGCAACAATAATTGAATATTCCATTGCACCGTGTTTTTCTAAAGTCTTAGCTAATTGTGCAACAGTTGAAGCTTTTTGTCCGATTGCAACATAAATACAAATTACATCTCCGCCCTTTTGGTTCAGAATTGTATCAATTGCAATAGCTGTCTTACCTGTTTGTCTGTCACCAATAATTAATTCTCTCTGTCCGCGTCCAATCGGTGTCAAAGCATCAATTGCAGTCAAACCTGTTTGAAGCGGCTGGTGTACTGATTTTCTTGCAACAATACCAGGAGCTACTCTTTCTATCGGTCGGGATTTGTCAGTAATGATTTCACCCTTACCGTCAATCGGACGCCCTGTCGGATTGATAATTCTTCCAATAAGTGCGTCACCAACAGGAACGGAGGCAATTCGTCCTGTTGTCTTTACAGTCATACCTTCTTTAATATGAGTATATTCGCCTAAAATTACAACACCTACGTTATCTTCTTCAAGGTTTAATGTAATACCTAATGTACCTTTGCCGTCTTCAAATTCAACAAGCTCATTTGACATTACGTTTCTTAAACCGTAAATTCTGGCGATACCGTCACCTACTTCAAGAACACTTCCGATATTTGAGACCTCAGCTTTCGCCTCATAATTTCGGATATTCTCTTTTAATATTGAACTAATTTCGTCCGGGTTTATTACTGCCATTTTCCACCTCTATTTTATTATGTTCTTACTTAAATTCTCTAGTCTGTGTCTAATACTGTTATCAACTATTGTTTCATTTATATTCAATACCAGACCCGCAATAATATCAGAATCCACCTGCCAGTTTACAATTACATCTTTATGCAGTTTATCAGCAATTCTGTTTCTGATATCATTTTTTCTTTCATCATTAAGTTCAATTGCAGAAGTAACATCTACACGCACAATATTTTTCATACGTTCAAGCTCTCTTTGAAACTCATCAGCAATTGATGCTATTATATTAATTCTTTTTTTCAAATTTAATGCGTATAAGAAGTTATAAACAATAGGCATTACGCTATTTTGGAAAAGTTTACATATAACTATCTGTTTTTCTTCTACAGAAATAGACGGATTATTAATCATATCAGATAATTCTTTATTTGCGTCTATATTTTGTGCGACTTCTCTTAAATCGTCCAAAATATCATCTTTTGAAACACCGCCTTCTTCTTGAGCCAAATCCATAAGAGCTTTTGCCCATCTCTTTGCTACAAGTTCTGAATTATGTTTTGAAGCAGTACTCATTTTACCGAAATTCCCCTTATCCCTCTATTCCGTTTACAGCCTCTATGCTCTCATCGATTAGTCTCTGATGCAAGTCGTAATTATTATTCAATTCATTAATAATGTGCTTTCTTGCAACATCAATCGATGCTTGAGACGCTCTCCTTAAAATATCATTTTTAAGAAGAGCAGACTTATTTTCAACAACCTTTTTGGAGTTATCTTTTATACCGTCTGCCATAACCTTGGCATCGCTAAGAATTTTTTCACCGACTAATTTTGCATTATCTTCCGATTTTTTTATTAAACCGTCAATTTCTTCTTCTATATGAGAAAGTGTTTCTTCTATTTTCTTTAAATGAACTTCCGAATCAGCTTTTTTGGTTTTAGAATCTTCTATATGGTCAATGACACGCTGCTTTGCTCCCTCAAGCATATCACCCAGATGCGCCATTTTATAAATAAGAATAAATACAGAAAGAAATATGACAAAATTAAATAAGTTTGTCCTACCCAAATAATCCCATATTAGACTTAAACTTTCCATAATTTACCTCTTAAATGACTATTGATAAAGTATTTTATTTACTTCATCATTATCAAACCCCTGAACTTCAGATCTGTAACCTAAAACTTTTTCAACAATATCATTCGCCAAATCTGTCATACGTCCTTTCAGACCTTCCTTTGTACTGTTAGAAATATTGTTTAATTCTTCATAGGCTCTTCTAAGTTCATCATTAGTTTCTTCCTGCGCTCTTTGAACGATATCACTTTTTTGGCTCTTAAAGCCGTTCACGGAATCGTTATATCTTGAACGAGCCTCATTTTTAGCACCAACAAGCTTTTCCTCTCTTTGATGTTCTAAACCGTCAGCTTTTTTATAATTTTCATCTGCATTACTAAAATTGTCATCAACAAATTTCTGTCTTTCTCTTACAATATTCTCCATAGGAGCATAGAGTATTTTGTTCATTAAAAAGACAAATACTAAAAAAGATATTATTGATGCTAAAAATGTTGCGTTAAATTCCATAATTTACTTCTTCTTACCAAATACCTACAAGTTTTAAAGCAATAACCAAAGCGTAAATAGCACAAGCTTCTGATAATGCAGCACCAACCATGAAGAATACTAATGCTTTACCGAAAATTTCAGGCTGTCTTGCAATTGATTCCAAGAAACCTTTAGTCGCAATACCGATACCAATACCGGCACCAATAGCACCAAAACCCATTGCAATACCTGCGCCCATTTGAGCCAAGTCTGAAATTGTTTTAACTTCTTCCATTTTTAATCTCCTTCTTTAGATAAATTATTTTAAACTTAATGTTCACTTTCTTCTATTGCTGATGAAATATAAACTGTTGTAAGCAGTGCAAATACAAGCGCTTGAACACAGGCTACCAGAACTTCAAAAAACATAACCGGAAGCGGAAGTATATAAGCACAAATTCCAAGCAGAGCAGTCATTAAGCATTCACCTGCTAATATATTACCGAATAAACGTAAAGCAAGCGTCAGAGGTCTTGTAATCATATCCATTATTTCTAAAAGCGCCATGAAAATTGACATCGGACTAAAATCATGCAGAAAATATCTGAACTTCTTTTTAGCAAATCCGGCACCAACATAATAGACTAATACAATAATGGCTAATGCTGCAGTTAAGTTTATATCATTGGTTGGAGAAGCTATTTCTCCGGTTTTTAATTCTATCATTCTAAGAGGCAGCTGCCCCATTAAATTGGCTGTTATAATAAATAAAAATAAAGAAGCAATAAGGGGCACGTGCTTTCTGCCTTCTTTTGGCATCAAACTATCAACCAGCCCCCAAAACGCACCTAATATGCTTTCAAAAGCAAGCTGGAGTTTTGTCGGAAATATTGTAAGTTTGCGGGTTGCAATAAAAGAGACGATTAACAAAAACGCCATTGCTGCCCACATAGTTAAAAGAGTATCCATATTAAATGCCAAACTATGTCCGGCTATAACCTTATTTACAATCCAATGTCCTTCGCTCATTGAATAACCTCTCTCTTTCCAAGGGAGATACTACCACAAAAATTTGAGATATGCAAGTAGGAGGGGGTAAATAATTTCGCATGACTTTATAGAAAATATGTTTAATCGAGTCTGATTTCTGCGTTATCTGTTGTTGTAACTTCGGTTTCCGTTTCATAATACTCTTGCGAAAGCTGTGTATCCGTTATTTTTACATCAACTAACTTCTTCAAAATTTCAATATAATCCAGACACTTTTTACCTTTTACACCATGGGTTTCCATTTGTATTTCGCCGTTAGGAAGCAGTTTTATTTTTAATTTCTTCTCTGACATATCAACTCCTTAATCCAGATTTACAGTCAGGACAATCGTGTTATCGTCCATAACCTCTTCATCTTCTAGCTGCATATTATTTTCTTTGAGTTTATCTACAATATTAAGATAAGCTTCTTCCTGAACATTCAGTGCATATTCAGAACTCAAATCACCAAGCTTTTCTTCTGCGTTATCCGTATCAAGGCAGAATATTCTTAAGAAATAAGGCTTATCACTTTCCATTTTTTCAAAATTAAGCGCATAGCTGTCAACCCTTCCTGATATTCTGCCGAATTCATCTTCCGAAACACCTTGTACTCCGTGCTCTTCCAGTGTTTTAATAAGAAGATCTTTATCCATAAAAGCTGTTTCAAAGCTTTTTTCAATAAAATGTTTATCCGTTATAACCGTTACATCTTCGCAAGGCGCTTGAATATTATCCAAATTATCAAAATCGACATCATTTAAACCGCCGATTTCATCTCTTGCATTTACCGCACTAACTACAACAGAGCCGATTACCCAGGCTAGTGCGTATGGAAGTGCAAATACTGTACATGACATAAAAATATTCTCCTATTATCTTAAAAATCCAGAGTTCTTCCGCCTCTTGAAGCTGTAATATTTTCTTCATTAACCTCTTTGGTGTACTGCTTAAGGTTAGATGTCTTAGTTGCAGAAACAGCTCTAACATTTGCCCAAGCTCTTAAAGAAAGAATCTGTTCTCTCTGTGTCATAGAAAGCGGAACCGTTGTTTGAATATTTTTGGCTAAATCCTCAAACTTAAGCGGTCTGTTTTCAAAGAAAGCATCACACAGAGCAGAGACAACGACCTGCTCGATTTCAGAGCCAATAAAACCTTCTGTCATTTTTGCAAGTTCGCTGCATAAATTCTTAACCCCCGCAACCTCACTTGCAACCTCTTTATCTTTAAGCCGTTTTTCCAGATGAAGCTTAAAAATTTCTTTTCTTTCAGTTAAAGTCGGCAAATCAACAAAGAAAATTTCATCAAAACGGCCTTTTCTTAATAATTCCGGAGGTAAAGTACTTATATTATTAGCAGTTGCAATAACAAATACAGGAGCTTCTTTTTCCTGCATCCAGGTTAAGAATTGTCCGAATATTCTTGAAGAGACTCCGCTATCGCCGTTTGAACCTAAACCGCTTAGTCCTTTTTCGATTTCATCTATCCATAATATGGAAGGCGCAACCGCTTCTGCTGTCGCAAGTGCACGTCTCATATTTTCTTCCGAACTTCCGACAAGCCCAGAAAAGACTTTTCCGAAATCAAGCTTCAAAAGAGGAAGCTGCCAGATTGTACTCATTGCTTTTGCTGTCAAACTCTTTCCGCAGCCAGGAACACCTGTTACAAGCACTCCTTTTGGTGCTGGAATACAATATTTCTTTGCCTGTTCTGACCAGGAATTATTACGTTTCAAAAGCCAATTCTTTAAATTATCCAGCCCGCCTATATCTTTAATCGTGTAATCCGATTTTATGAATTCCAAAATGCCGGTCTTTTTAATAACCTGAACCTTTTCTTCCAATATTACGGGCAAGTCTTTTATATCAATTTTCCCGTCATTAACCATTGCAAGGGCAAATGCGCTTTCTGCCTCCTGTAATGTTAACCCCAGAGCCGCCTTACACAATTTATCCTTCTCTTCTTCCGTCATATTAGTTTCAACAGTTTTATTTTGATTAAGCATGCTGTCAAACTTTGCCCTGACCTCTTTTAGAGTCGGAAGAGGAAAATCAAAAATCGTAATCTCTTTTTGCAAAGATTCCGGAATCAAAAGTTCCGGTGCAACAAAAAATATAGTTTTTCTAACAGCACCGAGTTTTAAATCCGGAATAATATCTCTTATTTTTCTTATAACTCCGTAATCAGGAGTTCTATTCTTAGGCCCGAAATTTACATGAAAATCGTAAATAATAAATACGGCGTCCTTATCGTATCTTCTTATATATTCAAGCATCTTATTAGGACAAGTAGTGTCAGAAACGGATTTTTTCTGTGTATCGTTATAAAGCCCCGCTGTTTGCGTCCAGGTAAAGACTTCTCTTGCGAATTTAACCTGCTTAACATCTGTAACAACCGATTTAATATACTTTGTAACTCTATCTTCTTCAAAAGTTGTAACGTATATTAATGGGAATCTTGCTCTTATAAGATTTGATAATTTGTATGCCATATAGTCCTCTTTTTTATTAATTTATAACATTTTTTCAGCGGGGAATAAATCAATCTTTTGCAGTATCTCATTAAAATTACCCATACCATTCATAAAAACAACCCCATTTTTTGAAATATTAACCTCTACTTTGTTTTTGTATTTAGTAAAAATTTCTTCATTATATCTATCTGTCAAAAAATGATATCTTTGATTGGAAGAACCGCACCAGGGACGGGAATAATCAGTTTTTTCTATCTCAAATGGCCCGTCTATAAGCAGGTCCGTATTTTCTAAAAGCAGCTTGTTCTTACTATCCGCTCTTAAATCTTCAATAAGTCCGCCGGTAAAACATAAAACGCTAAGCCCATCGGATTTTACCGATTTTGCAATTGTTCCGCACGCTTGCGCCTGTTCAAAGGGTTCGCCGCCTAAAAAAGTAATTCCCTCAATATCTTTTTGGTTCAAAATATCAGCGATTATATCCTCAACATCAAATAATCTTCCTCCGCTATGTGACCAGGTATGGGGAGCCTGACAGCCCCTGCAATGGCGAAAACAGCCTTGAGTCCAGATACAATAACGATTCCCGGGCCCTTCAACTTTTGTATTTTTAAGAATGTTAAATATCCTAAGCTTCATTTTTCCTTTCATTTTGAGCGTTAGTTATATATTGTGTATCTAACGGCGGATTAACTTTAAACCCCTTATTACTTAAATGAGAATATTTTTTAATAGCATCTGTGAGAGATTCGTATGTAGTATTGTCGTTAAAATTTTTACAGAGATACAAAAATATTTTTTCAATTTCTTTTGTATTTGTATTTTTTATAGTTGTAACAAAATACTCATTACAAATTGCTATAGTATTAATTTTCACTGCTACATAAACGTGATCGTTTATGATACGTAAGTTTTTTATTTGTCCGTTATCAAGATTATTGCCTTTACACCTTATATATTTATTTACAGAATTTAGAATTCTTTGTTTTGCTAAATAATGCAGCTTATTTGATAAATAACAAACTATCCATCCAATTATATAACAACAGCCGATAGGAAGCTTTGCTTCAGACGGTATATATTCTATTACTGAAATTAAAATAATACCTATTGCTATAAGTGCTGTATTCATAAGTCAACCTCACGCTCTACACGTTTTATTCGCGCAGGAGAAATCTTTATCGGGTTTATACATATTTGTTCGCGCAAAATACCTGCCATGTGAGGCTTCAGGCGCAGAAATAAATCTTTTTTATTAAACGTAAAGTTTTCGTTTATATATTTTAATATAGCTTTCGCATCTATGGTCTTATTAAATTTGTCTGCAATTAAATCTATGAATATATAATTCATACTTGTAAAATTCACCGGGCCCAACGCAATTCTGGCTAAATAATATAACACTATATTTTTTGCTTCTATTTCAAATACTATCCTGCCATTTTGATAGCAAGTCAGTCTATTGTACCATGATAATTTAATTTTGCAATTTTTATTTTTTAAACATAAGCACCTATTTTCTATTATTAAATTTTTCTCTAGTAATAATTTAAAAAACGAAACTAAAAAAGACAAATTAGCTAGCATCAACCCGAACAAAAAGATTAATAAAAACCCTAATACCAGCAAAAGCCCTTTTGAGAATCCCCAAAATATTATATTGCTTGAAATTACAAAATTTACTAATAGCAATCCTGTGATACCAACTATAAAGGTACTTACTAATAATATAGCAAAAATCTTGTTCTTTTTCATAAATCTACATTTCTTTCTTTATATCTTTCAATATTCAAAGAACCTTTCATCTTATTAACACACACAAGAAACTTCAATTGTTCTTCCATATGCGGTTTTAGTTTAAGAAACAAAAAGAAATCATTTATATTTTTAAACCCGCCGATTTCTTCCCGCTTTTTGATAATCTTTTTGGCCATTACGATACTAATCCCGGGAAGAGCTGTTAACTCTACTTCAGAAGCATTATTTATATCAGTTTTTTCAACAGGTTTAAGCGGCTTTTTTGCGGGTATGCTTTTTTGCTGAACTGTTTCTACATTTAATGTTTTAGGATCTCCTATAATCCTCTCCTCAACTACAACCTGATATAATTTACAATCATTTACAAGACCATCATATGTGGTATTATGGCTAAAGCTTATACAAAACATATCCCACAAGTCCTGCATTGCATGAACTCTTGATTCAACAACGCGAAAACTTCTATAAGCCCCACCCCCGGAGTTTTTTTCAGTTGCTGTTATAGTTAACCCGTCAAGTCCTAATTTTAGAGAACAATACTTATTGGATAATTTCAAATTCCACCAAATATCTTTATATGGAGACAGATATATTTTTGCAGTCCTCAAAGCTTCTCTGCGCCGGAGTTCTTGCCCATATTCTATTGTATTTCTTGTATTTGCACGGGTTAAACAGATATACCCGGTGATTAAAACCACAGAAATAACTATTGCAGGAATAGGAAACATAATGAACAAATACACTATTAGCCCTAAAGCTGCTGCTATTAATCTCCATTGAGCATATCTCATGCCGACCGCCTCCTAGCAGATTGTATAAACTTTTCTGTAATACAAACCTATTCCAATTATTGTCAAAATAATATTAGGCATAAAAGCAGCTATAACAGGCATCAGAGAGCCGGCTTCCCCGAATGATATAGAGAGAGCTCTTATCAGATAATATGCAAAAATAATTAAAATACTAAATAAAAACCCTCTGTTATATCTCACCCTTGGCGGAGTTATTGCAAGCGGAACTCCGATTAGCACCAAAACTATCGTTGTAAGAGGAAGAGCAATTTTATCAAACAAGCTGATTTTAAGTTCCTGCTTCTTTTCTACATCATTTTGAGCCAAAAACTTACAAAGTTCTATAAAATTATGTTCACTTGCGAGGTTTCTATCCATTTCTTTTGATAAATCCATACCGAATTTTACGGTAGAATCTTCAAAAAGTGTTGTATCAAGAGTTTTTCCGCTATCTGTAACAGTATAAATTGCACCTTTTTGGAATTTCCAGCCTTCAGGAGTTGTAGCACCCTGCCTTGCCTGCAGAATTTGTATTGTACCATCTTTTGAAGCATCCAAAACAGTTATATTATGAAGCTGTTTATCAGTACAATCCCCAACATAGAAAAGACGTTTTAAAAGCCCCCCGTCTTTAACTTCTTTGAATGTAAAATTATGCTTGCCTTCCGGAATATTTTTTTTACTGAATGCATAGAGAGCCAAGTCCGTTGACTGTTTGGTCATTATTGGAACAATTGTTTCATTAAGAATAAAGCTTACACAAGCCATTACTATCGCAAAAATAAAAATAGGTTTTGCAATACGATTTAACCCGATTCCGCAGGCACGCATTACTGTTATTTCAGAGCTTAAACTCAATCCATTCAGAGTCATAACAGTAGCAAGCAATACACCCATTGGGATTGTCATTACAAATACTGACGGAAGGTGAAGAATAATTATTAAAAATGCTATTTTGAAAGGGATTCCATACATTGAAATCTGCTTAATCAATGTTATAAATGTATCCGATGCAAAAATTATAGAAGTAAAAACAAGAACCCCCATTATAAACATCTCAATAACCTGCTTTAATATATACTTATCAAGCAGTTTCATATTTTTTAATTGATATATCAAATTTTTTATATACTTATTCATCAGCTCTTTAATATTATACCAAAAAGGTTATCAAGGGTAAACTAAGAATTTTCACCTTTCTTTAAAAATTTAACGAAATAAGAAGAGATTGCCGGTACAATACTTAGCAAAACCAATACATTCATAATCCCGAATTTTTGAGCAACAGCACCCAGAACTGACATACAAAGAGCTACAATTCCCCAACAAAAACCGTTTATAAATCCGGCAACAATACTTTTATACTCAGGAAGAGTTCTCTGTGCCCAAACGACAACAATAGGCTGCGCCAGCATTGTAGTAAATCCTATAATAAAAAATATTAAAAGAGAAAAAACAGGATGTTCTTTATAAGTAGCCCCAAACAAGAGCATCATAGGAAAAGTTGCCCACATAGAGAAGTATATAACGGGTTTTGAGCCAAAAATCTTTTCAACTCTGGAGCTTAAGAATGAACCGACTGCGCCTGCAAATACAAATAAAAATAAAGCAAACCCTATATAAAAAGGAGAATATTCCATTGATTTCCATAAAAACGGAAGCAAAATGCAAGAGCTGTTTGTGATTAACGATTTCATCATTGCAATCAGCATAAGATAATTCATCTGTTTGCAGCCTAAAATTTCTTTAAATGATTTAAAGAATTCTTTATGTACCGGTTTCTTTTCTAATTTTGATAACTTTGGCACGCAGAAAAACATAGTTAGAGCCAGAGTAACCCCGAAGATTGAAGTATAAGAAAGCATCTCAAGTCCGAGCACCTGGGTTATCAGAGCTGCAAACAGCGGCCCGAGCGCAAACCCTAATGAGCCCATACTCATAAAAATACCCATATTAACGGAACAGTTTGTTTTTGAAAAATAATTTATAAACCCCATTGCCTGCGGATGGAAGAAACTACCGCCAAGACTTCCTAAAATCATACAAATTAGTAAAATCGGAATATTTGGAGCAGAGGGAGTAAGCGGAATAAAAACCGAAGCAAAAATTACTCCCCAGAAGATAAAAAATCTTTTTAGAATATTATCCGCAAAAAAACCAAAAACAGGCTGCATCATTGAAGAACAAATATGAGAAATACTAATTATGACAGTTGCAACTGCCATTGAGAATCCGAGCTTTGCAGCAATAAAGGGCATAATAGGATTGAGAAACCCTCCGTAAACATCACAGGCCAGGTGGGCTAAACAAAGCCATAATACAGCACTTTTTGCATTTTTAATCCCTTTTTCCATACCAATGAATATTATAGGCTAAAATGCTCAAATTAATCAAATAATCTTCCCAAAATATAAGTTTAGAGTTATAATGAACGTATGAGTTCGGAAGCTGAAGATACAAGTTTAAAGATGGTTGGTTTGGAACTCATGTTCCTTACCCCGGAGAAATACAGTCACGAAGACGGTATTACTGCTGTTGAGCTTGCAAAATTAGTAGATTTGCCGCTAGAAGAAGTCAAAAAAAAACTGCAAATTCTAAAGGATAAAAATATTGTACGTGTAAAGGGGATTAATCCTAAATATTGGAAATTTGATGAATACAATTTCCAACGGCTTGATGATGACGATGATATTTTTCACCTTCTATGTAATTTTGAAGACGTTGATTTTGACAGATATTTTACATACTAAACATATTTCTTATTTTCCTACAAACTCTAATATTCCGTCAGCAATCCCTCTGGCAGTATTATGAGCAAAGTCAGGGGCTCGGTATAACATTGAATCCAATGGATTTGTCATATAAGCAGCTTCCACAAGAACTCCTATATAGTCCGCAGGTCTTATTACCGCATAATTGCCTCTTCTTACTATATCTTTTCGCGTTTTAGCACTCTTTGAGATTGAATTTTCTAAAATTTTCGCCAAATTTTTTGAATTTTCATTATAATAATAAACGCTTGTCCCCCTGTTTTTATGAATATTCATCGGAATATCACCAATAGAGTTAAGATGAATACTGACAAAAATATTTGCATTATTACTTCTTGCAATAGAGACTCTGTCTTCCAGAGAAACATTACCATCACATTCTCTAGTCATTATAACATTAGCTCCCATATCCTTTAACATTGCCTGTAATTCTAAAGCAATCCGAAGATTTATATCCTTTTCCTCATCCCGTAAAGGACCTACAGCACCTTTTTCGTCGCCACCATGTCCTGCATCTATAACTATTGTACATTCAGACAGAGACTTAGGAAGCTCATTTACTTTAAATGTATAAACTCCATTTTTTATACTTACACTATAAGTATACTTTTCCGGCTTTGGAATATTCATAGTATAAACTGAAGTTTCAGAAAGAGCTGGATTATATACTTTGAAAATAATTTCATTATCTCTTTCTTCTATAGTATACGGCAGATTTTGTGAAAAAGATATTGTATGAACAGAAGCATTCTTATATTTCGTGCTGTTCATATTAATAAATTCTGGAGTCAAAGAATTAGTTTCACTATCTATTTTTACATTCTGCACAGGAACCCAGCCATACTCATCTTGCGACAGAAATACCCTGTAAAAACCTCCCTGTTGTGCATCCAGCAATATATTTGTCCCTCTAAATAGATGAGACATTCTGTTCATTTCTGAATAAGACGGACTTTTAAACAATGGGGTATTTTCACATATAACAACCCCGGAGCTTTTACCATCAAACTCATAAAGTTTTATTTCATCATGTCGCCCAGGTAATTTTTTTAAAATACGATAAATTTGTGTATTGTAACTTGAGCGAACCACAATTCTATTCTCACCCTCTTTTAACTTGACTGAATACGCAAAAGCTCCATTGGAAGCAGTATAAACACGAAAATTATTTATTAATATTGATTCTGAATTATTTGCTCTGCCATAAAAAAAAGCGTAGTTTGATGTAACCTCAGCATTTTTTGTTTTGGGTAAAATAACCTCAAACGCTGAAACTTGTTGACATATAAAATATAAAACCCAAAATAACAACAGACATTTTTTTTTTTTTTTTTATTTTAATATAAAATTTTACTACTTGCAATTTCTATGATAGACTAAAAATATGAGCGGAAATTATATACCATTATACAGAAAATATCGTCCGCAGACACTGGAGCAGCTGGTTGGACAAGAACATATAAAAAAAACATTAACAAACGCGATAGAGCTTGGAAAAATTGCCCACGCATTTTTATTTACGGGCCCCCGAGGAACCGGTAAAACTTCTACAGCCAGAATCCTTGCAAAATCTCTTAATTGTCAAAATGGCCCAACTATAAATCCTTGCGGTGAATGTGAAAGCTGCAAAGATATTACTAATTCAATACCGATTGATGTAATTGAAATTGACGCTGCAAGCAATAGAAAAGTGGAAGATACACAGAATATTTTAGAAAAAATTCAGTATGTACCGGTTCATGGCAAGTATAAAATCTATATTATTGATGAAGTGCATATGCTTACAAATCACGCTTTTAACGCCCTATTAAAAACATTGGAAGAACCACCGGAAAATGTTATTTTTATACTTGCAACAACAGAAGTTCACAAGGTTTTAGATACAATAAAGAGCAGATGTCAAAGATTTGATTTCCGGAGAATTACTACTGATGATATAGTTAAACATTTAAGATACATTTCTGATCAGGAAAAAATAAATATCTCTAACGATGCCTTATTTACAATAGCAAAAAATTCCGCCGGAGGTATGAGAGACAGTATCTCTCTTCTCGACCAGCTCAGTCTTTTAGGGGTGTCAAAAGAAATTACCGCTGATGATGTTAACGCTATTCTTGGCAGAATATCTTTTGATGTTCTAAATAAAATAAGTAACAAAATTATTTCATCAGCTCCAAACGAAGCATTAGAAGTTTTAAACGAAATATATAATGCAGGTAACGAACCGCTCCAAATTTTGACGAACCTTTCGGAGTATTTTAAAAACCTGCTTATTGTAAAAAATTGCAGAAAAGAACTCTTAAATGAACTTACAGGGCTAAATGACTCCCAAATAGAGGAGCTGGCCAAACAGAAAGAACAGCTTGAAACACAGCAGATTGTTTTTTTACTTGAGAGAATAACTTATTATATAAAAGAAATAAAACAGGCTTCAAACCAGCATTTATGGCTGGAGGTAGGAATTATTGACCTTGCCAATATGAGTGAAAATTCATCGCTTCTGGAGCTTCAAAACCGCATAAAAGTATTGGAAAGCGGTGAGATTCATCAGCCAAAGCCAATTATACATCCACCTGCAGAGCCGGTTACACGTCCTGCGCCGATACCTCCTGCGGAAAAACCAAAAGAACAGGAAGTTAAAAAAGAAAATAAAGAAGAGCAGGAATTTACACCGCCTCCGGTATCTAAAAAACCTGATGGTAATGATATCCAGGGATTATGGAAAACGCTTTTAGCAAATATTAAGAGTCCGGCAACAAAAGCACTGCTTAATTTGGCGTCCCCTGTCAAAATTTCCGCGGATGAAATTATTATAACATTTAAAAATGACAAGCTTGTTGCACAGATAAATGATACAAATAAAAAACAGATGCTTATAGAAGCTGCAAATACAATGTTTAATCAAACGTCTACGCCTGTTACCATAAGGCTCCCGCAGCCAAATGACAACGAAATTATAAAGCAGACCTCACAGCAGCCTAAAAAAGAAGAGCCTGTTATTATCGAAGAAAAAACAGAAACTAAAACACAAAATGAGCAGGTGAAAAAAGAAGAAAAAAATACGGAACGTACCGAATCAGATCAGGAGAAAATGGTTCTGGAACTCTTTGACGGCAAGTTTATTGAATAACTAATAATCAATATTTTTCTGCTTAACATCAATAATTTTCTGTGCCCCGCTGTACCTTATATTAACCTCTTTTTCAGAAGACATTCTCTTTATTTCCACAACCTGATTATCTGAATCCAGTTTGCTGTCTAGAAATTCAAACTCTCCGTCATCAGTTTCTCTTGCTTCTATATATCTTGCAGGGCCATTATTATACGGGTTTTTAAAAAGAGTTCTAAAATTCTTTCCTTTACCGGAAAATTCTGTAGCACTGCTTACGGTACCATCTTCCTCCACTTGAAATATAGTGTACTTATTATTTATCTTTTCATCAAAAATTGTAACGCTCGTTTTAATACTGCCATCCTCTCTAGCACCTCGTTCAATTTTAGAAATCAAAGCACCTGTTTCTTTATCACGCTCCAGTATTGTTTTAATCTTTGCATTATCTTCTGCCGGATAGTAATCCCTGATAAAATCATTTCCATATTCTCTTATATATAAAAGCTTTCCAGAGGTACCATAATACCTTTCACCATTAATTGAGTCTAAACTAAAACTATAAGGCAGCTCAAATTTCCCAGGCATCACCTTACTTAGCTCATCAATTCGTGTTAACACGTACATGATATCTTTATCATATTTGGGTTTTACAAGCACCTGATTATAATTAGATAATGCTGAAAGACTTGATAAATTAGCCCTTAATCTTAAAGGATTGGGAGATTCATCTATTAAATTTTGTTCAACTTTTTTATTATATGACACGCTAGCCCTATATGTTATCGGATTAACCATAATAAACAACCTATGTTTTTACTAACCTTATAGATTAATAAAAACATTTGCAAAGAAAAAATTGCCTTATTTTGGAGTAGTTCTGTTATTATTTAAATAATTCTTAACATTTTGTGAAATAGAAATATTTTGTAGCATCATATTATACCTCTTCAAATCCCCGATATTTGCGGATTCTTGCAGCAAATCACGTCTTGTTGCAATCTGCATTTTTTCTGCAGGTTCTTCAGTATTATTTTTTGCATCAATTTTTCTAATCACAGAATCAATATCAGATGTCGTAGAAATACCGTATTTAGAAGCAAAGTTCTTTACAGGCATACCTGCCTGAAGCCTATAGAGCCATTGTATAGAGTATTTATCATTTTCAGAAAGCGAAGCAATACCATACTGGTGCGGCGTATACATAATATCTTCTTTATACGGGCTATGCCCAAGCCCCAGAGCATGCCCGACTTCATGTAATATAGTATGATAAACCTCAATATCACTATCATACTGCTGATGAATTCTTCCGTCAGTAAGCCCGATAGAGACCTCTGCTCCATAAAGCCGGCCTTGAGCATCCCAATTAAAATAGCAATGTCCCAGAGCTTTTCTGTCGACACGTTTCCAGTCAACATTTATATTTGATTCCAAAAGAACATTAGTTACTCTAAACCCCAATTTCCCGCCAGTTGCAGCAGACCAAACGGTAAAGGCATCCATAACCATTTTCCGGAATTTAGCATCTTCTCCCGGTTTTGAATAAAACTTCATTGGCGCAATATAAACAACCAGATTATTAACCGGCCATCTCATCACACTGCCATTTTTCACACTGCCATTAAGATATGTCCTTTTATGCATATTATTAATATAGCATAATTTTCAATGTTTAGGAAGGCAGTATTTTTATCAATCTATATCATAATGAAGCATTGATACAACTTTAACACCGCGGGCTTCAATTTTTTCTCTACCCTTAAGCGGATCCAGCTCTATTATAAATGCTGCAGCAACAGGCTCAGCCCCAGCTCTTTTAACTAAATTACACGCAGCAGCAGCAGTACCTCCGGTTGCCAGCAAATCATCTATAACAAGCACCCTGTCGCCGGATTTAAGAGCATCTGAATGCATCTCTATAGTATCTGTTCCGTATTCAAGAGAATAAGATTCTTTAATTGTTTCAGCAGGAAGCTTATTAGGTTTTCTAATAGGAACAAATCCTGCGTTGAGCCTGCAGGCTAAGGCGGCGCCAAATATAAAGCCTCTTGACTCAATACCTGCAATATAATCAATCTTTTCATCCTTAAATTTTTCAGCAAGAAAATCAATCATATACTGCATAGCCTTACTATCTTTTACTGCAGTTGTTATATCCAGAAACAAAATTCCTTCCTTAGGAAAATTTGGAACCTCTCTTATATGTTCTCTTACATATTCAAAACAATCTGTTGTCATCATTGCTATTTATACCTCTTGTAACTCTAATTCCTGTCTATTTTCTTTTTCACCTTTACTCTTCAAGGTTAAACCGTGAGCTGTTTTACCCCAGTTCATATCTTTCTTGCAGAATAATATTTTACCACAAATAAATAATTCCATAGGAAACCATATTATTAAAAAATATACAGTCGTCTCAAAAGCTTGTTTCAAAGCTTTCCACCTGGGCACAGAATCATATCGCCTCAGACTGTACCTGATTGCAAGTATAAAGCCAACACCTACAACCATAGAGACAATCAGGGAAGACCACAAAACATTATGAAGGCTATAAGGATCAATCTTATCTGTTAAAAATTTAATAATCCTAAAAGCAACTTCCATCATAAACCATAAAGGCATTATAAACTGTGTTATATAAATTGCCATATCAAATCTTGCCCTTAGGGACATTTTTTTTGACTTCATTGCCTCGCCAAAGTATTCAAGATACCTTCTTATAGTTCCCTCAAGCCATCTTCTTCTCTGTCTGAAAAGCGGGAAAAGAGAGACAATACCTTCTTCATAAACACAAGCTTCCAAACAAAAACGCACATCCCACCCCTTTATATGAAGCCTAGTTGACATATCCAAATCATCAGTAATTGTGTAATTATTCCAGCCGTCTATATCTTCCAGTGCTTCACGCTTAATGAGTTCGCCATTTCCTCTAAGCTCTACAGCCCCTTTTATTGCATCACGCCCGACTTGGAGATAAGTATCCAGCGTATATTCATTATTCTGACAACGGGTTAGGAAATTGACACCCTTATTACGTATAATTTTTCTTGCCTGAACAGCGCCAACATCAGCCGGTTCAAGATTTGGAATCATTTTGTTTAAAAAATCCGGCTCAACTGTCGCATCCGCATCAAACACAAGTACTGCATCACCCTTAGCTATTTTAAAAGCATCATTTAAAACGGCCGACTTACCCGGAAAAGCATCTTTATCTCGAATCAATGCTATAACATTTTCATACTTTTGCTCCAAATTCTTGATAACAAGGGCTGTATTATCCGAACTTCTGTCATCAATTACAATAACCTCAAAATTCGGATAATCCATTCTTAAAATATTTTCAACAGTATATCCTATAACAGACTCTTCATTATGAGCCGGAATCATTACCGTTACAAAAGGCTTATAACTCTCATTCACAACAGGCGGGTGTTTTTTAAGCTTCCTCTTCTGATACTTTGTAGCTGCAATCGAATAAAGGCCATAAACTACCATACACACACATAGAATTACAAATCCTACTACAGTGTTTACATAATTCTGAAAAATATATAAAAACACTCCCAAACAGGTTAAAATTACAAATAAAAGAATCCTTTCCCTCATAATCTCCCAACACTCGTTGCCTGGTTTCTACATGCTTTTACAACAATAGATTATACCAAAAACATTAAGCTGTGTGGGGAAATTAAGCTCAATGTTACAAAACTTAACTTTATTAAAGATTATTACGGTTTTCGATAAAAATAAAATTTGATTTTACATTTCTTAACAATTGAGGTCAAAAAAGGCAATTTTTGAAAACGTAAATACTTTATATATACATAAGAGATATTTAAAAGGAGCAAACAAGATGTTATTCACAACAGAAACAATCTCAAACAAAGAAATCGAATCAATCAATAATTTCTTCAATGAATTTGAAGCAGTTG
>CALUSZ010000036.1 GCA_944323495.1 Candidatus Gastranaerophilales bacterium | reverse complement strand
TTCGTTTGTACATATTACTACTCCTATAACTTCAAAACTGTAAAAATCCTCATTACATGCCGGACAATAGTATGCAAAATCTTCTTTGCTTGATTTGTATAATCTGCCATTACAACGAGGACATTTTATTTCAATGTTACAAATTTCCATCTAAAATATCCTTATATTCTTCAATAACTTCTTTAACAAACTGTTCCTGCTCTTTTTCATTAAGCTCGCCACAGCCTTCATATTCCCAATACAAAGATTTACCGTTGAATATCAACAGAGTTCCCATTGGGGTTAGCTTCCAATTCCAATTTCGTTTCATATCAAACTCCTTACCAGCTTGAAGAATATTCATACCAAGTATCTGGTTCTACATCTTCAAGTTGCTCAATAGTGCTTTCTAAGTCAGCAAAGTAGTATTCATCATATTCTGTGCTACCAAAGAAAAAGCCTTCTTGCGAAGGCAACAAAGAATCCGCTAAAGAATGATCTGCTAATACACGCCTACATAATTCAACAAGTTCTAGTAGTTGTTCTCCATAGACCTCGTAAATCCCACAATCATCAACACCTTCTTGAACATTATTTACAAACCACCTATGTATTTGATTTGCTTTTCTCCAGTATGCCTGTTCTTCAAGAATATACCGTATTTTGTTTAAATTAATCGGAATTGGAACATCATTTCTTTTCAGTGCAAGTGTTCCTGTAACGTTATTGAAGTCATAATTAGCACCAACATACGTTTTTTTGTTTAAGTACATGTCTAAACCCATAATTTACTCCTTTCTTTTTAGTGAATTTGACAAGAAAAAACAGACGATAAAATATCGTCTGCTGCATAGTTTAGCTAACAACTGTATATATTTATTTCAAATTATCTTGATTCAATACATTAATATATACAGTTCGTTTATCATCAATAATACTGACTTTTTTAGCATAATCATCACCAAAGAATTGTTTTAAAATCTTTTCCATAAATTCTTTTTCCTGCTTATTCATTAGTTAAATTTCCTTTCTTTTATTTTAATTATTTGTATCAAACTAATCTATCACTCTTTTTACCAGCCATAAATTGCTTTCACATAGGGTTTAAGCGACTTGGTATAGTAATTTATGATACTGCGTGTAAGTTCTTTACCAGAGTATATAATTTCCAAGAAATTATCCAAATTCTTATCTGTCCTAGTTTCTCGAAATTCAATATAATTATGACCGTCATGATGCCAACCTTCAGATTTAATATTGAAGCCGTCAAAATAAATATGAAATTCATCACAAGCAAAATCTTGCAAAATTTCTTTTAAATTATTTCCAAGTAGCTTATAACCTTGAAACCTTCCATTCCAACGACCAATTGAAGCTATACATAAGATATTACCCTCTAGCTCCTTATCAAGATTATATTTTTCATCTTCTAGCCCAATATCTATATCGGCACAAATACATTTATAGATTGTTTCTTCAGAAGGAAGTTTATCATTATCATAATAGTACTGTTCTGTTTCAATAGCCCAGGCTTCATATTGTTTAAGTTCTTGATTACTAAGCATTCCATAGGTTTTAAAAATTGTTTTCATTATCATTTCTCCAAAAGTTTTTTTAATAAATTATATTTATCTGGATTTATTGATTCTCCGGATAAACATTTGCCATTTTTTGTAATACGTTTCATTTGTTCAATACTGAAATAATATTCATCAAGATTAAATGCACAAGAATACGCTCCGAATTGCAATTCAAATTTTGTTTGTGCAACAACAAAAAATTCAGTAATTAAATCAAAAAAATCACTTAAATCTTGGCATTCGGACAATTTAATTTCTTCATCTGAGATTCCAGAAGCCTTAAACTCACCACGTCCTTTATGTTTTATATAATATTCTAAGAATGGTTGATTTGGTTCTTGCTTTGCTATCTCAATATCTTTATTATCGATAACCGACAAAAAGGCTTCTGCATTAATTAATCTTTTACCCACATCTGTTGTTGACATAAATCTATTAAATTCATCAGCTTGATTACTATTAACCACTTTGAAAAATAGGTATGCACCCATCACAAACTCCTTTCCATTACTAAGCAGGAATAAACAAAGGGAACAGAAAAACTCTGAACCCTTTGCTACCCCTCGCACATTAACAACTAATATTTGTTAATATTAACTTCTACCAGTTATGATTTAACCAGTAGTTAATGTTTAACTTTTTAAGTTAATATTAACTATTAGTTAATATATATACATGTAGTTAATAATAAGAATTAGTTAATATTAAATATAATAACTACTATAAGTTAATAAATATTTTTATGCAGCAATATATCCATGTGTGGTTTGCTGATAATCGTAACTCAACTCTTCTCCGTATGATTCATAATCAAAATGTCTTTCTAATAAACTACGACTTGCATATTCAATACCACCATAGACTTCTTCTATATATGTATAAGCCAAATCAGTATCATTCTCTGCTTGCAAATACGTATATTCATGATTTTTAACTTTATACTTTGCATCTTCTAAGCTGTATCCATTTCCAAGGAAATATTCAAAAGCTTCGCACTCTTCACTGCTAAGCTCTTCTAAAAATGCTGCAACTTCATTAAGTGTATGTATATTGCTCCATTCTGATACAGGATATGCACCGAAATCTTCCCAATCTGCAAGCATTATTTCCTCATACGGATTGCCGCAATCATCATAATAATTATTGCCATTATTGCAGATTTTAATTCTATTCAATACTGCATTTAATTCTTCGTCTGAAACAGGTAAATCTACCCATTCAAAAAGCAATTCACCTTCATTATATTTACCTAAATTTTGAATACATATACTTGGCATAAAATCCTCCTTTATTGCTATATTTGTAACTAAAAAAGTCAATAATTGTAACTATCTGCAATCATTGACAATAATTGAAAAGAAAACCCTTTGGTATAGACAATAGCCCGCAAGGGCGTATTATCTATATCCAAAGGGCATTAAGAAAGCGAACTATGCCGCTTTCTGCTCTCCATCATTATTAGATGATTCGGAAGTCGCCTTACGGAGCGATTCCATTATTTTCTGATTCAATTCTTTAAGACACCTGTCAGCAGATTCAAGGTCTTCAACAGGTTTTTTGAACTGAGCTTCAAAGCCGTCTGCAATCTTATCTCTATCTTTGTCGTTATCAAGTTGAGCGACAAATTCTCCCATAGGGGTGATTTCAAGAGCATTTTTCTTTAGATTTCTC